>JANXUU010000109.1 GCA_025356055.1 Sphingomonas sp.
TCGCTCCCCGCTTCCAGCACCGGCGGCGGAATGTCGAACGATCGCCGCCATATTCTGACCTGTTCCTCGCCGACCCTGGCCACCGTCTCGGCCTTGTTGAGCCCGGTCAGCCCGCCATAGTGGCGCTCGTTCAGTTCCCACGCCTTGGTCACCGGCAGCCACGACCGCCCCATCTCTCCAAGCACCAGGTCGAGCGTCCGGATCGCGCGCGTCTGGAGCGACGTATAAGCCCGGTCGAGGTCATAGCCCTTGTCGCGAAGCATCCGCCCCGCCGCGCGCGCTTCCTCAACCCCTTGGCTCGTCAGGTCGACATCCCACCAACCAGTGAAGCGATTCTCCAAATTCCACGCCGATTGCCCGTGGCGAAGCAGGATCAGCGTCGGCATCAGGCGCTTCCGACCTTGGCGGCCTTCAGCTCGGGCAGGATCGCGTACAGCGCATCGAGGCATGACCCCGCCAGATATTTCGACCGCTCGGGGCTCCACCCATACACATCGTCGGGCAGGTCATCATTGTCCTTGAACGGCATTTCCAGTGTCATCGACACGCACCCGTACCGCTCGGCGAGCTGGGTCGTCGACATGGTCAGATTGGCCCGTCCCTTTCCCGACAGCTCATAGCCCTGGCGCGTCTGGAAGTCGGGCGAGACCCGCTCCAGCGTCTTTGAAAACAGCCCGAACAGTTCCAGCTGGCGATCGGTCACCGACGGAATCCCTTCGAACCCTGCCAGGAAGTTGGCCGGGATCTCCTCGTCGCCGTGCACGTCCATCGCGAACACCGGCTTGGCCTCGTCCATCGCGTTCCTGACACACAGCACTTCGGGGCATCGCTCGGCGGTCGGCTCGTGCCATTCGCGATTGAGGTTTACGCCGACCGCATTGGTCCGCAAATGCCCGCGCCGCGACCCGTCGGGGTTCATGTTGGGCACGACGTGAAAAGTGCAGTCGCGCCGCAGGATCCGCGCCACCGGATCGTCGGGATCGGTCAGTTTCTCCAGTGCGCCTTCCATCCACCACTCGGCCATCGTCTCGCCGGGATGCTGGCGCGCATAAAGCCACACCGTCATGTCGCCCTCGCCGACCGTCAGGCAATCGATGTCCTGCCCGTCGAGCGACTTGCCCAGCGAGCGATATTCGACCCCCGGCAACGCCGCGACGGTCGACACCAGGTCGTGGTGCCGCTCCATCGAATAGGGCGCGAAATAGGCCACCCAAACCAGGTCGGTCTCCGGGGTAAAGCGGATCGTCAACGTACCGTCGGCATAGCTGGTGTCGTCGGCCCGCACCCAGTCCTCGCGGTCCATCGACACGCAGGCGCGATAGCCCGGCCAGCCGCCGGGATAGGCCGACTTGCCCGCATTGGTAATGTTGAGCGTCACCTCGCGGCCCCCGCCCCCGGCCAGGCGGAAGTGGAACCACTGAAAGAAGTCACTCATATGATCGGTGACGATTTCGAGGTTGGCGGTGGTCCCGTCGATCCCGACGACGCGGATATTGCCCGCGTCGAACGCGCTCGAAATGCTGATCGTCATCTGCTCACCCTGGCTATGTGCATGAAAAACCGTCGCCGCTGATAATCAGTCGGCACGGTGGTGGGAACCCGCAAACGGGCGCGCTCATTACGCAATCGGGCTCGCACGACTCCGCCTTATCGCGCAAAGGGGCTTCATGACCGACAAGATCACCGTCCTCGTCACTGGTGGTGGCGGCTACATTGGCAGCCACGCCGTCCTTGCGCTCCGCGATGGCGGCTGGCCCGTTGTCGTGCTTGACGATGAAAGCAATTCGACCGGGGTGCTCGTCCCGGCCGACGTGCCTTATGTAAAAGGCTCGATCGCCGACCGCGCCCTGGTTGCCGCAACCCTGCGCGATCACCGGATCGGCGCGATCATGCACTTCGCGGGATCGATCCTCGTCGCCGAATCGGTCACCGACCCGCTCAAATATTATCGCAACAACACCCAGGCCAGCCTCGTCCTGATCGAGGAAGTCGTCGCTGCGGGCATCCCGCACCTCGTCTTTTCCTCGACCGCCGCCATCTACGGCGCGCCGGAACGCCTGCCGATCGATGAAGACGACCCCAAACTTCCGATCAATCCCTATGGCGTCTCGAAATGGATGACCGAGCAAATGCTCGCCGACGTTGCGCGCCCTTCTGCCTCCTCAAACGTGCACGACTTCAACTATGCCGCGCTTCGCTACTTCAACGTCGCCGGCGCCGATCCCCAATTGCGCTCGGGCCAGATCGGCAGAACCTCGACCCACATCGTCAAGATCGCGACCGAGGCGGCGCTCGAAAAGCGCCCCCAAGTCGATGTATTCGGGGTCGATTACCCGACCCCCGACGGCAGCTGCATCCGCGACTATATCCATGTCTCCGACCTCGCCG
>JANXUU010000010.1 GCA_025356055.1 Sphingomonas sp.
GTGATTGAAGCGAAGCCGAGCGCGAGGCACAGCGCAATCGCCGGGCCGGTCGCTTGATGCGCCAGATCCCAGCCGATGTTCCGCATCCCCAGAATCAGCCCGACAGCGAGCCCCGCCTCGAGGGCAAGCATGACCAGCGAGATCGCCATGTTGCGGTGGCGATCGACATAGATCAGCGCGGCCTCGCTGACGACGGCGGAGGCGGCAATGACTTCGGCGGCGAGGAGGAAACCGAGCGTCGCGGTGCCGCCGGTGAAATGCGCCCCGACCAGTCCCATGACGGCGCGCCCGGGCATGGCGAGCGCGAGCGCGATTCCGGCCTGCGCGGCGATGATCCAATAGCTGACCTGACGGACCTGCTTGGCAACTGCAGCCTTGTCCCCTTCCGCAATGTTGCGCGCGATGACCGGGCCGAGCACGGGTTCGAAGCTGGTCTTCAATTTGGCGGGAAGGGTCGCGACCTGCTGGGCGACGTAATAGATGCCCACGAACGCCGGGCTGAGGAACAGCCCGAGGACGGCGAGGTCGATCCGGCGCGAGGCCCACTCAACCGCGTCGGCGGCGGCAAGCGGGGCGTTCTTGCGCGCAGTGCGCCACGACCCGACGAGATCGGGGGCCCAGCCGTGGGGGACGCCATAGCTGCGCGCCAGCGGGACCAGCGCGGCGATCAGCGCGGCGACCATCGAGATGACATAGGCGATGATCAGCCCGTCCTCTAGCGAGATCCATTGCCACGCGAAGGCGACGATGCTGATTGTCCACGGCTCGACCAGCGAGCGCGCGCGGACGGTCGCGCCGACGTCGTTGCGATAGGCCAGGGCTGCAAGCGCAATATCGGTCCAGCTGACCGCAAGAACGGTGATCGGGAGAAGCCAGTCGAGCCCGTGAATCTGGCTGTTGGGGAACATTGCACGCGGGAAGCTCATCAGGATCGCCATGCACAGCGCCGAGCCGAGCAGCGCCAGTAGGAGCGCATCGGCGACGACGCAGGCGTGGGGCTTTTTCGCGTTGGCAAGCAGCTGGGCGAGACCGCGGCGCAGCCCGAAGGTGGCGAGCTGGGCAGCAAATTCGACGATCAGCACGGCATAGGCGAAGCGGCCGAGTGCTTCGGCGCCATAGACCCGGCCCGCGATGAACAGGAACGGCAGGCGCGCGGCGAGGCGGAGAATGAAGCCGAACGCGTTGAGCCGGCCGCCGCGGGCGAGCGTCGCCATATCGGCGTCGGGGGCGCGGTCCGGGTCCGGGCCTGGATCAAACACGGCGGCGGTCAATGTGCCGCGCCCCAATGCGCGCCCGATCCGACTTCGACATCGAGCGGGACGTCGAGGCGAAGCGCGGGTTCAGCAGCGGTCGCCATGACGTCGCGGACGACAGCAGCAGTCACCTCGACCTCGCTTTCAGGGACTTCGAACACGAGTTCGTCGTGGACCTGGAGGAGCATCCGTGCGGCCAGCCCGGCGTCGGCCAGCGCTGCGTCCATCCGGTTCATCGCGCGCTTGATAAGGTCGGCGCTGGTGCCCTGGATCGGGGCGTTGATCGCAGCACGCTCGCTGCCCTGGCGAAGGTTTTGCTGGGGCGAGCGGATGTTCGGAAAATGGGTCTTTCGCCCGAACAATGTCTGGGTGAAACCATGTTCGCGGACGAAGGCGGTGGTCTCGCCGATGTAATTGCGGATGCCGGGGAAACGCTCGAAATAGCGGTCGATAATGAACTGACCCTCGTCGCGCGCCACCCCGAGGCGGCCGGCGAGGCCCCATGATGAGATGCCGTAGAGGATGGCGAAATTGATTGTCTTGGCCTTGTTGCGCGCCTCGCGGTCCGACGCGCCGAACAATTCCTCGGCAGTCATCGAGTGGATGTCGTGGCCGTTGGCAAAAGCGTCCTTCAGCTGGGGAACGTCGGCCATGTGTGCGGCAAGGCGAAGCTCGATCTGCGAGTAATCGGCGGACATCAGGACATGGCCGGGCTTGGCGACGAAGGCATCGCGAATCTTGCGGCCAAGCTCGGTGCGGATCGGGATGTTCTGCAAGTTTGGGTCGGTCGAGGATAGTCGCCCAGTCTGCGCCACGGCGAGGCTGAAACTGGTGTGGACCCGGCCGGTGGCGGGGTTGATCTGGGCCTGAAGCGCGTCGGTATAAGTGGTCTTCAGCTTGGTCAGCTGGCGCCAGTCGAGGACGCGCGCGGCGATGTCGATGCCCGACGCCGCAAGCCGTTCGAGCTCGGTGACGTTGGTCGTGAAGGTCTCGCGGGCCGAAGCGAACCCGACGCTGTGGGCCGCGCTGCAAGCCGCCGCCGCGGCCGACGCCCGGGTCGTGCTGGTCAACCGCGTGA
>JANXUU010000037.1 GCA_025356055.1 Sphingomonas sp.
CGATCGTGCAAAGGTCGAAATGTCATTTGATGTAACCTCTCAGCAGGCGGGGTGACTAGCTTCGAGGGAGGCCCGCGCATCGAAGGCTGGCACTCTCACGTATGGAGTGCCAACCGCACTGGTCGGCTCATTCGCTGTGTAGGTCAAGAGACGGGGTCCGCGCGCGAAAAATGCCGCCACCCGATTGTCGTTATTACCGTTTATGCGGAAATACGCTGCTATTGAACGTTACAGTCGTCGTCAGTCGCTTGTCTCGTCGTCCAACGACGGCGGCCGAGCCGCCTCCCGAAAGTCGCGGCGATAGTTTCGTAACGGGCGGCCGCCTTCGCATACGGCTGTTGCCGGCGGCCTTGCCCAAGCGATGTTCCTCAAGTGCCCGTGCACTGCAATACTCCGCGTAAGTCTCTGTCGCCATTTTAATATCACAGGACCATGTTACTCCGTGTCGTCCTGCCCGGCCAGTGGCCCGCAAATGCGACGCCGGGTAAGTAGGGGGTCGTCGCCCCGACGAGTGCCAAGCTCCAGGCGAGCAAGCCTTTCATTCGGTCACGAACGCCGCTTGGACGGACACTCTTCGGGCGACCCGATCGGCTGCGGATCGGAATGGTTTGAGGGTTCTTCCTTGGGCCGCGGCTCACTACACGGATTCGCGGTCTCTAACGGCTCGCCCGTCGGCTCGCCCGCTGGCATTTCTTCCGGGCATTTGGGTTCACCCACGATCTCGTATCCCTTGGCAGCAACGTCAAACAAGGGACTAGGACATAACCGTCAGCTGGCGCGCTCCGTAAACATACCTAGTGCGGCCGGAGGGCGCCGCACGTCCTCTAGGGAAATCTACGTAAAGACCCACCCGCTCTGAACCTTAAGACGCGTTCAGGACCGATGTTTCTGGAGCCCGGCGATGAAATCGATCCTTTTCCACGTCCAAAATGATGATCAACTCGATGGGCGGTTGCGGTTGGCCTTGTCGTTCGCGCGCGCAACCGGCGGTCACGTCAGTTGCTTGCACACGACCCCAATCCAGGAGTTCGTCGCATTCGATAGTTTTGGCGGGGTCTATGCCTCCGACGAGATCATTAAGCGGATCGACGAAGAAGAGGCGAAGCTTCGCGCCGACGTTGAAGCGCGGCTCGCAAAATCCGGAGTGAGCTGGGACTACCGCCAGGCAACTGGCAACGTTGCGGATTCAATCATCGGTTGCTCGGCCTTGGCCGACGTCGTTATTGTTGGACGGCCGGCGTTCAAGCACGAGTTCGATGGCTTGTCGGTCGGCGTTCTCGGCGACCTCCTCGAGCGCGGCCGCACGCCCTTGTTGGTCGCGAGCAAGGATCAACGACCGTTCGATCCGGGACGATCGGTGCTCATCGCATGGAACGGGAGTTACGAGGCGGCCAATGCCGTTCGTGCTGCGGTGCCATTGCTCAAGCTCGCTCAAAAGGTCGAGGTTGTTCGTTACATCGAGGGGAAGCGCGAAAACTTTCCCTCCAAGCGCGTGCTCGAATATCTTTCGTTCCACGGGATCGAGGCCACGTATCGGGAGTCGAAAGTGGACCTGCCACGCGTCACGAGCTGCCTGATCGCCGATGCTGCCGCGGTCGACGCGCCCTATCTCGTTACCGGCGCCTACACTCGCTCACGGCTCGGGGAATTCCTGCTTGGCGGCGCGACGCGCGAGCTGCTCACTGATGCGCCGATGCCCTTGTTCATGACTCACTAAAGATCCTTTCGGATGCGGGACATTACGTAATGAGATCCGCGTCCATTAGTGCCACACCAGTAATCGGACTTGCAGACAAAGTTCCCGTCGCATCGGGAACCACGCTTCGAAAAGGGGCCGATTATGGGAACAACGACTTGGCTTATTATGGGCGCGAGCGATCCGCGAGGACGCGGCGGCTCGCCGGGCGACGTGCGATGCAGCGGTCAGACGCCACCATGAGCTCGCGCAATTATACCGTGAGCGTTGTCGCCAGCTGAGGACAGTCGGGGATTTTCGCGCGATGGCTCGGCAATCGAGCGCGAAATCGACCGACCTGAGAATCTGCGTTCCGACGCTCGCTGCCGAGAGCATCGCTGCCTAGCCATCGCGGGTTACCGATTTTCGGACGCGGATTAGCTCGCCGGGATACCAGAATTCCCCAATTTCGGTTGCCGCCCGGAATCGTTCATTTCCCTCGAATTATCGATGGAGGACAGCGTGAAGAATATCCTGCTCCTGGCACATGACGACATCGGCCAAGAGGCGCGCTTTCAGGCGGCGCTCGATGTGACGCGAGCGGTCAATGGCCACCTTAAATGTCTCGACGTCCTGAGCCTCTGCATATCCCCGATCGACGTTGCGGAAGGATCGAGCCTTGTGCTTGATTTCGCGCGAAAGGCCGAAGTCGAGAACAAAAAGCGTTTGCTTGAGCGGCTTAATTCCGAGGATGTTTCGTGGGAATGGGACGATCGCTGCGGCTTCATCGCGTCCGCCCTCACGGACGCCGCAGATCTCGCCGACCTGATCGTCGTCAACCGCCGACTGGACGAGTATCCGATCCCTGACATGGATCGTGTTGTCGGCGAAGTCCTCGTCAAATCCAACACGCCAGTGCTGGCCGTTCCCGCCGACTCGCACGGTTTCCAAGCCGCCGGCCCTGCGCTGGTTGCGTGGGACGGATCGTCCCCAGCTGCGGCGGCTCTGACCGCCGCCGTGCCGCTTCTCAAGCTGGCTTCGAGCGTGATAATCCTCGAGATCGAAGACGGTTCAATAGAATCGCCCGCCGAGGAGGCCGCTTTCTATCTATCGCGCCATGACGTCCACCCCGAGATCGTGCAGGAAAAGACCTACAATAAGAAGGCTTCGGATCTCGTGCTGGCGCATGCCAATTCGGGCCGCTTCACTTATCTCGTCATGGGCGGGTTCGGGCATCTTCGCCTTGTCGAAGCTCTGTTCGGCGGGGTGACCCAAAGCGTTTTGAACCACAGCCCCATTCCCGTGTTCCTGGCGCATTGAGCGGGGGCATGATTGGCGTTCCCTCTTACCGGCCCGATAATCAAATGACGTACAGGCAGAAATCTAGGGAAGCCGAGGATATTGCGTTCGAAGCTCGTAAGGCTGTGGCTGCGGTAGAAAAAGCCATAGCTCAGCCGGGGAATGCCCATCGAGACAATCACCGGCCCCAATCGACCTGCGACAAGCTTTTCCGGCAATCCTTGCTCCGGGCACGACATGCAAAATCGGGCTGCATGACCTGATCGCGAAGGCCCTTCAGAACGCCGGGGACACCGCCGAACCACAGTTGATAATGCCGAAGCTGGAGGTCCCCAGCCTTTCCGAAACTATTCGGATTGCGTTCGCCGCAGGGGGCGGCAAAAGTCTGAACATCGATCTAAGGAAAGTTACGTATTTTGCGCGTCGCGGTTTTCAGC
>JANXUU010000041.1 GCA_025356055.1 Sphingomonas sp.
TGCCACCTTCGCCTTGAATGCCGGGCTGTGGTTCCGGCGCGTTCGCTTCGTCATCATCTCTCCTGTTCGACAGCCATCCTGGCCACCTTCAGGCAGAAACTCCACTTAACGCACTGTCCAGATTTGCCGAGCCACCTCTCAGGAAAAGAGATCATTTTGACCTGCTCGGTCGGTTCAATTGGCCAACGTTGACGATACAAAGAGTTGCCCAGCGGGTATGTGCGAGGTCCCTGATTGCTATCTGATTGTTGATTGCGGTCACGACAATCCTAGGCTTGTCCTTTATTCGCTTAACCCATTGAAACAATGGTGGACGCACTACGGCTCGAACCTAAGCCCGCTGATTAAGAGTGAACGCTGCGATTTAGCGGGCACAAGACAGCACGCGTGATTCTCCAAGGTTGACGCGGCGGCGGAGTCAGTCGGATACACGGCGGATACACGGCACAGCGACCCAGGATGCCCAAACCTCTCAAGAAGTCCTCTTTCCGAGGAGAAAGATGGTCGGGGAGACAGGATTCGAACCGGCGACCCTCTGCTCCCAAAGCAGATGCGCTACCAGGCTGCGCCACTCCCCGACAATATCGGCTGGTCGCGGGCCCATAGCGGGTGAACCGCCTGCGCGCTACTTTTTCGTCGCGTTGGTCGTAGTTGTGACGGTCCTGTCGGTGGTGATCTCGACACGATGCTTCCCGTCAACCGCGTTGCCGAGACTATCGGCGGCATGATCGACCGACTGGCCGAGCTTGGATGCGCTCGCCGAGAGGTTCGACAGGCCGGTGCGCACGCTACTGGCGTTGTTGCTGACTTCATTGACCTTGTTCGCCGCCCGATCGACTGCCGAGCTGGCGGTATCGAGGGCCGACGCGGTGCCATTCTTTGCCGCTTCGCCCGAAAGCGTCACCGTAGAGCTATTGTTATTCGGATTCTCGGTCACCTCACACGCCCCGAGCAGGACCGCGGCGGGGACAACGAAAATAAAGGCGCGCATGACTGTCTCCTGTTCGTTTGCCTCTTAACGCGGGATGCGCCGCTTCGGCTCCGCAATCCCGCCTGAAAGCACCGCTAGCATCGTCGTCCACGTCGCGACATTCTGCCTGAGTTGCGCGGCGTCGATCTTGTCGAGCGTATCGTCTGGAGTGTGATGGATGTCGAAATAGCGCGTCGCGTCCTGGTGGAGCGTCACGCCTGGCGTGCCGACATTGAGCATCACCTCGATATCCGATCCGCTGGCCGAGTCGGTCTTGCCCTTGACGATACCGAGCGGCGCAGTCGCGGCGAATAGCGCGTCGGCCTCGGCTTGATGCTCCGCCCCCAGCTTGGTGTCGATCTTCCACACGCGGTCTGCCCCTTCGTCGCTTTCTGCAACAGCGAAATACCGGTCATCAGTGTGGCCCTTTTGATACGCGTTGGCGCCGATCAGCCCGGGCTCCTCGGCCCCGAACCAGACGATTCGGATTGTCCTTAGCGGGCGCCCCGCGTCCATGATCCGCTTGGCCGCCGCGGTGGCGATCGCGACCCCCGCGCCATCGTCGATCGCGCCGGTGCCAAGATCCCAGCTGTCGAGATGCCCGCCGACGAGGACTGCCGGCAGCGACGGATCGCGCCCAGGGACTTCGGCGACAACGTTGCCTGACGGGCCGTCGCCAAGATATTTCGGCGTAAGCGTCAGATGCATCGTCACAGGCTTGCCGCGTGCCAGGATCCGCATCAGTTGCTCGGCATCGGGAACACTCAGCGCGCCCGCGGGAATCGAGGTCACTCCAGGACCGAGCGATTGTGCGCCGGTGTGGCCATAGCGGTGATGATCGGTCCCCGCCGAACGGACGACGATCGCCAGCGCGCCCTTGTGGCCGGCGATTGTCGGCCCGGCGCGGCGCGGTTGGCCGAACTGGCCATAACCCGATCCGTCCTGGTTGGCGGTCATGTGATGGTCGACGAACACGATCTTGCCGCGCACGGCTTCGTCGGGGGCTGCCTTCAGCGCGTCGATGCTGTCGAACGCGACAACTTCGGCGATAACGCCTTGTGGCGGAGTCGCGCCGCTGTTTCCAAGCGCGGTAAGCACCAACTTTTGCGGAAAGGGTGGGACGATCTCGGCACTCTCGGCGCCGCGCTGGAAGACCGGCATGGCGTAGGGCTCGACATGGACATTGGCGAACCCCATTGCAGTCAGCCGCTTGACCGCCCAGTCGCGGGCGCGCGCCTCGGCCTCGGTCGCTGCCAGCCGCTGGCCGACCTCGGTCGTCAGGCCCTCGACGATGTCCCACGCATAATGGTCGTTGGCGAGCGCATCGTCGCGCAGCGCGGCGACAATCGCGGGGGCCGGGATCGTGGGGACGGGCGTCGGCGCGGCAGCAGTGAGAGCGAGCGCGGAGGCGGCGAGGAGAAGTTGTTTCATTGCGTCTGGCTACCCACCAACGACCGCCAAGTCACTGCCATTCGTCGAAAAATCATAGCAATCGCAATTGGTCGCTCCGCGGCGGCTCGAACAGGTCCGTGCGCAGGTTGAAGCGCGCCTGCGGAAGCCCATACCGTTTGATCGCCATCTCGAAGCGCGTGGCGAGCAGGTCGGCCCATGGCCCTTGCCCGCGCATCCGGCTGAAGAAATCGGAGTCGTTGTCGCGGCCGCCTCTAAGCGAACGGATCGTCGCCATGACCTTCGCCGCCCGGTCGGGATAATGTTCGTCGAGCCATGCACGGAACAGCGGCGCGACCTCGTGCGGCAGACGGACGGGCAGATAGAACCCCCCGCGCGCGTTGTGCGCGACCGCCGCCTCGACGATCATCTCAACCTCATGGTCGGTGATCATCGGCACCACCGGCGCAATCGCGACAATCGCCGGCACCCCGGCCTCGCCGAGCGCGCGGATCGCCGCCAGCCGCTTCTTCGCCGAGGGTGCGCGCGGCTCGAGCGTGCGGTGAATTCCGGGGTCGAGCGAGGTCACCGAAATCGCCACCGCCGCCAGCCCCAGCTTGGCCGCCGGGGCAATGATGTCGAGATCGCGAAGCACGCGGTCGGACTTGGTCGTGATGGTGAACGGGTGCTTCGTCTCGAGCAGAAGTTCGAGGATCGACCGCGTGATCCGGAACCGCTCCTCGATCGGCTGATAAGGATCAGTATTGGTGCCAAGCGCGATGCTTTTCGCCTCATACCCCGGCCGCGACAGCGCGGCGTGGAGCAGCTTTGCCGCATCGGGCTTGGCGAACAGGCGGCTTTCGAAATCGATCCCCGGCGACAGGTCGTGGTAAGCGTGGGTCGGCCGAGCGAAGCAATAGATGCAACCATGCTCGCACCCGCGATAGGGATTGACCGAGCGATCGAACCCAATGTCGGGCGATGAATTGCGCGTCAAGATCGACTTCGGCTTCTCGATCGTTACCGTCGTCCGCCTCGGCGAAATACCATCCAGCGCCTCGACATTATCAAGCCAGTCGCCGTCGACCACGCGCTCGGCGAGGTTGAAACGGGTCGGCACCCCATTGCGGGTCGCTCCGCGCCCTTGTCTCGACTCGACCGGCATGGGGAGGACTTAACTCAAGAACAAAAACGGAACAAGCAGGCGTCTTCAGCGCGTTGGAAAAGCCGGCCATTTGTGCTCGGCCAGCGCCACCAGGCTCGGCTGTTTGTCCCCGGCAAGACCCTGATAAACCCACATGTTGCGCATTACCGCCGGGACATAATAGCGCGTTTCCCAATAGGGGATGCTCTCGATCCACAGCAGCGGATCGCCACGATCGTTGATCGCCCCCCACCGATCGACCGGCATCGGCCCGGCATTATAGGCGGCAATTACTCGCGGCAGCTGCCCGCGCGTTGCCGGTTGCTGGCGAAGCACTTCAATGAACGCCTGGCCATAATCAAGGTTGATTGTTGGCTCGGTCAGCGACACCGGATCAAATAGAGTCGCGCGCGCCCGGGCCGTATCGCCCGCCGTCCCCGGCCGAATCTGCATCAGTCCGACTGCGCCCGCCGCACTCACCGCGCGGTCGCGAAAATTCGATTCCTGGATGACGTGCCCAAACGCCAGTGCCGGATCAATCCGCCACCCGTTCTGCGGGATCCAACGCGGGCGCGGGTAGCGCGCGGCAGCCTCGACTGCGGTGCCGGGTTGGCCATTTGTTGCGAGCCAATATTGCGCTCCAGCAAGATCGAGTCGCCGCGCCACAGCGATCAACGCGCGCTGGTCGGACGGTCGCCCAATCCGCGACTGGTGGCGAAGAGCTTCCTCGGCTAGGGCGCGTTCGCCGATCCCGACCAGGGCTTCCGCCCGGCGGACGTTGGGTAGCATCGCGACAATTTCGGCATCGGCCTGGGCAAAGGCGGACATGCTCGTCGCCATCCCGAGCGTTTCGCGCGCGACCAGCCCATAGAAACTCTCGGTCGATCGTGCGGCCTCCCGTAGCAGCGGCGCCACCGCCATCGGCTGACGACACGCCTGCGCCGACCGCGCCGCCCAGTAATTCGCCGCCGCGACCAGCTCGGATTCGCGTGCACCACCAGCCACTTCGCGGAACCGAAGCCCCGCCGCCGCGCAATCATTCTGACGCCATGACGCCAACCCCGACACCCATGCCGATGCCACCGCCCAATCCCCGGAAGCCCCGGCCCGCCCCGCCTCGGCAACGCGAACCGCGTCGGCATCGCGGCCGAGGCTGTAATAGCTCCACCCGACCCGCTGCCCTGCCTCGGCGCGACCCTCTGGAGTCATCATTGGTGCCGATTGGAACATCAGCGCCTCGGCCGCATCGGCCAAATCGAGCTTGAGGAGCGGGTCGAGCCTCACACGCAACTGGTCGGCCTCCTTATCGCCCAGCACCGCCCGCGCCCGACCTCTCCGCGTGGCCGAGGAGAGACTGACGACGGGACGCTCGGGGGTCGCCATCATCTGGATCGACCCGCGACTCGCCGCCAGCCGCTCGAGCTGCTCCGCCTGCGCCATTTCGGGAGCCTCGCCGATCAGCGTCTGAAGTTTATCGCCGCTGACAGTCGGTGAGCCCTTTGCGGTGTAGAGCTCGGCCTTCGCCACCGCCTTCAGCGGTCCATCGGGGAGAGCGGCGATCCCTGCCTCCGCGCCCGCCCAGTCACCCTTGCGAATCGCTGCGAACTCCGCCCGCCAGTCTATTGGAACGATGAGCGGAACAGTCGGCGCATAGGGCAGGGGAGCAGGCGCCTGTACCTGCACCACGGGCGGCACCGGTACAACCAACGGTGCAAGCGGATCCTGCTGCGCCATGCCAACCATCATCAACAGCGGGAGCATCATAACTCGTCCATCAGCAGCAGCAGATCGCGCCACGCCAGCGCCTTGTCGCCCGGCCGCTGAAGCAGCCAGCGGGGATGATAGGTCGCGACCGTTCGCACGCCCTCTATGCGGTGCACTCGCCCCCGTGCTTGCTGCAGCGTCTCACCAAGCAACGCGCGCGTCGGCGCTTCGCCGAACAGCAGCAACCGCTCGGGCCTGACCAGTGCGATATGCCGCCGCGCAATCTCGCCGCACCGCTCTAGCTCGGGATGGCCCATCCGCGCGCCAGGCGAATGGAAGCAGGCGAGCGACGCGCTGTACGCCTCGTGGGGTGACAGTTTGATTGCCGCGAGCATCTGTGCCGCCAAGAGCCACGCATCGCCGCCGATCGGCTTGCCATCGGTGGCATCATCCCGTTCTGGCGGACTGCTCATCAGCATGATTTTCGCGCCCGGCAGTCCGTGCGGCAACACCCTTCGCGCCCCCGCGCGATCGAGCGGCAGCCCCGTCGCCTGCTCGAGCCACGACCGAAACGCGTCATAATCGGCGGGAAGTTCGGCCGGGCTAGGCGGCGCCATCTTTTCAGCGACCGTCAGTCCAGCAACGCTCGCGCGTGATGCCGCCGCCTTCAGCCACCGTCGCGGCTCCTCCGCGACGGCCGTATCGACCCCCGCGTCAAGCCACCATTGCAGCAGCCTCGCGGCCTCTTCACGGGTCAATTCGTCGGCACTCGCGCTCATGGCCCGCTTGTCACCGCCATTGACGATGCGGTCAAGGAATTGGCAGGGCGTTGAATGACGGAGAAACGGAGCGATGCGGGTGACTGAACGCGAATCGATGGACTATGACGTCGTGATCGTCGGAGGCGGGCCCGCAGGCCTCTCTGCCGCGATCCGCCTTAAACAGCTCGCCGCCGAAAAAAATCACGAAATCTCGGTCTGCATCCTCGAGAAGGGCAGCGAGATCGGCGCGCATATCCTCTCGGGCGCGGTGGTCGACCCGATCGCGCTCGACGAGCTCATTCCCGACTGGAAGGACAAGGGCTCGCCGCTGACCGTCCCCGTCACCCAGAACCTCCACTGGGTGCTGACAAAAAAGGGCAAGTACAACCTGCCCCATCTCGTCATGCCCGGCTTCCTTGACAACAAGGGCACCTTCACCGTCAGCTTGGGCAATTTCTGCCGCTGGCTCGCCACACAGGCGGAGGAACTAGGGGTTGAGATTTTCCCGGGTTTCGCGGCGGCCGAAATCCTGTTCAACGACGATGGTTCGGTCAAGGGTGTCGCGACCGGCGACATGGGCATCGCGCGTGATGGTACGCGTAAGGCGGACTGGCAGCCGGGGATGGAAATCCACGCCCGCTACACCTTCATGGCGGAAGGCGCGCGCGGTCACCTGACCAAGGAACTGACTCGCATGTTCGACCTGCGCAAGGAGTCAGGTCCACAAGTGTATGGTATCGGGATCAAGGAGTTGTGGGACGTTTCTGCCGAAAAGCATCATCCCGGCCGGGTCATCCATACCCAGGGATGGCCGCTCGACGACGCCTGGGGCGGGGGGTTCCTGTACCATCAGGACAACCATCAGGTCGCATTGGGCTTCGTCGTCGCGCTCGATTACCAGAACCCGACGCTGTCCCCGTTCGAGGAATTCCAGCAGTGGAAGACACACCCTGCGATCGCGGCTGAAATCGCCGGGGGCAAGCGCGTCTCCTATGGCGCGCGCGCGATCAACGAGGGTGGGTGGCAGGCGATCCCCAAGCTAGCCTTCCCTGGCGGCGTGCTGATCGGCTGCTCGGCGGGCTTTCTCAACGTGCCCCGCATCAAGGGCAGCCATACAGCGATGAAGTCGGGAATGCTCGCCGCCGAGGCTGCCTTTGCCGCGGTTGTCGCGGACCGTCACTGGGACGAACTGACCGACTATGAACCCGCGCTCCGCTCGAGCTGGATCGCAAAGGAGCTCAAGACCGTCCGCAACGCCCAGCCCGCGGTGGCCAAGTTCGGCGCAACGGCGGGCACGCTTTACGCCGGATTGGACATGTGGCTCAATCATTTGCGCATCGGTGTTCCGTGGACGTTCAAGCATCATCACGCCGACCACACGACTATCCGCCGCGTCGATCAGGTCCACGCCAAAAAATACCCCAAGCCCAATGGAGTCCTGACCTTTGACCGCCTATCCTCGGTGTTCTTGTCGAACACCAATCATGAGGAGGACCAGCCGGTTCATCTCACGCTCAAGGACGCGGCGGTACCGATCACCGTCAATCTCGCGCTCTACGACAGCCCGGAGAGCCGTTATTGCCCGGCAGGCGTTTACGAAATCGTGGGACAGGAGACAGGCGATCCGCGACTTCAGATCAACGCCCAGAACTGCGTTCACTGCAAGACGTGCGACATCAAGGACCCGACCCAGAACATCAACTGGGTCGTTCCGGAAGGCGGCGGAGGCCCCAATTACCCGAACATGTAGTTTCTTCGCGCTCGCACTTGCCCTGCTGGCAGCGTCTCCCGCCGTCGCCGCGCCAAGCGCTCGCCCGGCGCAAGACGACCTGCTGCGCACCTATGTCCAGGCGCGCGGGGCGGAGGCGGTCGGCGACGAAGGCCGGGCGGCAACTCTGTTTGCCGGGCTCGCGGCGCAAGATCCGACCGATCCGACAATCGGGCAGCGCGCGCTCGAAGGCGCCGTCGCGTCGGGCAATTTTCCTCTCGCGCTGCGCCTTGCCCGCGCCATGTCGGCGAAGGACCTGCCCCTTGCCGAACGATTGCTGCTTGTCGCCGACGACCTTCGCGCCAATCGCCTGACCCCAGCGCTTGCCGCGCTTGAGACCCCTGGCCGCTCCCCCGACCTTGCCTTCATGGGCCCGCTGCTGCGCGCGTGGGACCAGGCCGCGCGGCATGACCCAGCGGCGATCGCGACTTTCGGCCAGATTCCCGTCACTGGCCCACTCGGCGCGTTCGTTCCCGAACAGCGTGCGCTGATCCTGCTCGCGCTTCGCCGTGGCGATGAGGCCGAGCCCTTTGCCCGCCGCGCCATCGCCAGTGCGGGCGGTCGCGAAACTCGCGTTCGTCTCGAAATGGCCGAGGCCTTTCGTGCCGCTGGAGACAATGTGCGAGCTTTGGCAATGCTCGACGCCCCCGGACGAGGGCTGACCGTCGCCCGAGCGCGCATCACCGCCCGGCAGTCGCTTGGCCAGCGGATCGACAGCCCGGCCGCTGCGTTTGCCGAAGTCCTTCTCGGGCTCGCCATTAGCCTCAATCGCGAGGACGACCAGGACCTGCCGATCGCGCTGACCCAGGTTGCGCGTCTCGCCGCACCGGGAAACAGCGAATCGGCGATCGTCCTCGGCTTGTTGCTTGACCAGGCCCGGCGGAGCAATGATGCGCTCGCCGCCTTCGCGACTGTCGCTGGCGACGATTTCCTCGGCGGACAGGCGCGCGACGCCCGGGCCCGCGCCTTACTCAAGCTCAGCCGCAACTCAGAGGCGCTGGCCCTCGCCCAGGCCGCCGCGTCCGAACGCGGGGCCGATGCCAGCGACTTCACTCGCCTCGGCGACGTATTCGATGCGCTCGGCCGACACGGCGACGCCGCCAATGCCTATCTTCGCGCCGTCGCGCTAACCCCTCCAAACGGTCCCGGCGCGGCTGACGCGTGGAGCAGTTATCTCCTCGCCGGAAGCGCATTGGAGCAAGCCGGACGCTGGCCCGAAGCGCGCTCCGCAATCGAGCAGGGGCTCAAGCTCGCCCCGGAAAATCCACTCCTCCTCAACTTCCTCGGCTACGCCAAGCTGACTCACGGCGAGGACGTCGACGCCGCCGAGGCGATGATCCGCAAGGCCTCGGCGCTTCGCCCGAGCGACGCCTCGATCACCGACTCGCTCGGCTGGGCGCTGTACAAGCGCGGCAAGCTGCTCGAGGCGATCGCGACGCTGCAAAAGGCTGCGGTTGGCGACCCCGCGCAAAGCGAGATCGGCGAGCATCTCGGCGACGCCCTCTTCGCTGCCGGGCGACGCTTCGAAGCGCGCTTCGCATGGCGCGCGGCGCTCGTCACGGCCGAAGCCAAGGAAGTTTCACGGATCACTACCAAGATCGATCAGGGTCTGGGGCCAACCACGGCAGCGCCGTGAGCGATACCGATTTGGGGCTGCTCGGCGAGCCTGCACCCGCCAAGCTCAACCTCGCCCTCCACGTCCGCGGCAAGCGCCCCGATGGGCGGCATGACATCGAGACGATCTTTGCTTTCTGCATCGACGGCGACCGGCTCGAGGTGTGCGCCAGCGACGTCTTGTCGCTGACGATCGACGGCCCGTTCGCTGCGCAGCTCGAAGGGGGGCACGACAACCTCGTCATCCGCGCTACGCTGGCACTCGCGAACGCGGCAGGAGTCGAAGCGCACGCGGAATTGCGCCTGATCAAGCGCTTGCCCGTTGCCTCCGGGATTGGCGGCGGATCGGCCGATGCGGCGGCAACGCTCCGCTTGCTGACCCGACTGTGGCGCATCAACCCGGATCACGCGGCTACGGTCGCCCCCACGCTCGGCAGCGATGTCCCCGCCTGCCTGCTGAGCATGACCGCGCGTGGACGCGGGGCAGGGGACCAGCTCTACCTTGAAGACGCGAGGATCGCGGGCTCCCCGGTGCTGCTCGTCAATCCGCGAATTTCGCTCTCGACCGCGCAAGTCTTCGCGAACTGGGACGGGATCGATCGCGGTCCGCTCGGGAGCTGGTGCGAGGGGCGCAATGATCTCGAAGCAGCAGCGACCGGCCTGGTCCCAGAAATCCGGGAGGTATTGGACTTGCTTGAAGCGCAGCCCGGTGCAAAGCTCGCCCGCATGTCGGGATCGGGCGCGACCTGTTTCGCACTGTTCCGCGACGAGGCCACGCGCGATTGCGCCGCCGCCGCGGTCCCCGACCACTGGTGGCACCTCGCCACGACGATCCGCTGATGCGCCCAATCCTCACCACTGCCGAGATGCGCGCCGCCGAAGCTGCGACAATCGCTGCCGGCACACCCGAGACCGAGCTGATGGAACGCGCCGGCGCCGCGCTCGCGGAGACTGCGTGGCAAGTGTGCGGTGCGATGCCCGCGCTGTTACTATGCGGCCCCGGCAACAACGGCGGTGACGGCTATGTCGCCGCTCGCCACCTTGCCGCCAAGGGGGTCAAAGTTCGCGTTGCTGCCCTCGCCAAGCCGAAATCCGCTGCCGCGATCTGGGCAGCGGGGATGTGGAACGGCGAGGTCGAAGTGCTGTCGGCGGCGACTCCTCCCGCACTGCTCGTGATCGACTGCCTGTTCGGAACCGGACTCAAGCGCGAGCTCGATCCTGTCGCAGGAAGCCTGCTTGTTTCACTGACAAGCCGAGCGAAATATACTATCGCCTGTGACCTGCCCAGCGGCGTCGATAGCGACAGCGGCCGGGTGCCGATCAATGCAGTTCGCCCTAACCTTTGCCTAACCTTCGGGGCGCTTAAGCCCGCCCACCGTCTCGCTCCGGCGATGAATCTCACCGGCCGCGTCGTCCTCGCCGACATCGGTGTTCCCATTAGCTCGGACTGGTTCGAGATCGGCGAGCCTGACCTCCCCCCGCTCGACCCCGCCGGACATAAGTATAGCCGCGGCCTTGTCCACCTCCTCGCCGGCAAGATGCCCGGCGCGATCGCGCTCTCTGCTCGCGCCGCCGCTCGGTCGGGCGCTGGCTACGTCCGCATCAGCACCTCACGTTCGATCGACAACCTGCCCTCGGCAATCGTCCAGACCGAGACCGCCCAAGTCAGTGACCCCCGGATCGGCTGCCTCGTCGTCGGCCCGGGCCTCGGCGACATCCCGCCCGTCCTGACCCTGGCGCTAACCGGCGGCTGCCCGGTGCTGATCGACGCCGACGCGATCGCCCTTGTCGGCGAGCCCGACCGCCTTCGCGGGCATGACACCATCGTGACCCCGCATGCTGGTGAGTTCGTCAAGCTGTTCGGCACTCTCCCGGGAAGCAAGGCCGACCAAGCCCTCGCCGCCGCGAAAGCCAGCGGCGCGGTCATCGTCTTCAAGGGCCCCGACACGATCGTCGCCTCACCCGACGGCCGAGTCGGTTTCGCTCCGCCTGCTCCGGCATGGCTCGCTAGCGCGGGCAGCGGCGACGTCCTATCGGGCATCATCGCCGCAATGCGGGCAAGAGGACTGCCGTCGTTCGAAGCCGCTTGCGCCGGAGTCTGGCTCCATGGCCGCGCTGCGATACGTGCCGGGCCGACGATGATCGCCGACGACCTCATCGAAGCGCTCCGCAAGGTTTTAGAACGTTGAGCGAGCCGATCGTCCGCATTGCCGCGCGAGGCGATGGCGTGACCGCGAGCGGTCGCCACGCCGCGCTGGCCGCGCCTGGCGACTTGCTGCTCGACGACGGTACCATCGAGCCGGGTCCGGGCAGGCTAGTGCCACCATGCCGCCACTTCCCCCAGTGCGGCGGCTGTCAGCTCCAGCACCTCACTGACCCTGCCTACGCCGCCTATTGCGAGCAACGCATTGCCGGCGCACTCGCCCAACACGGGATCGAGACATTTGTTCGTCCTGCTCTCCTCTCGCCGCCCCGCACTCGCCGCCGAGCGTCGCTCCACGCGCTCCGCCTCGGCGGCGGGATCGCGATCGGGTTCCACGAGGCCGGTTCGAAGCGTATCGTCGACATGCGCGAGTGCCACATCCTGGCGCCCGAGCTGTTCGCGCTGGTTCAGCCGCTCCGCCAGCTGCTCGCCACGATAACTCGCCCCAAGCGCGCCGCATCGATCCAGCTGACCCTCGCCGACCAAGGCATCGACGTCGGTCTGGCGGGGGTCGAAGCCGAAGGCCTCACCGCCACCGAAGCACTGACCAGTTTCGGGGAGCGCTTCAAGCTCGCCAGACTGAGCCTCGACGAAGGCTATGGCGCCGAAGTCCGCTACGAGCCTGTTCCCGTCACCGTCACGCTGTCGGGTATTCCCGTCGCGCTCCCCGTCGGTGCCTTCCTCCAGGCGACAAGCGATGGCGAAGCCGCGCTCGTTGCTGCAGTCTGCGAAGGCGTAGGGGGCGCACAACGCACCGCCGACCTGTTCGCCGGGCTCGGCACTTTCGCATTCGCTTTCACCGGCGAGGTCACCGCAGCCGAGGCCTCGCGCGATGCGATTCTCGCCCTGAAATCAGCCGCGGGCAGGGCCGGGCGCCCAATCATGACCGCCCACCGCGACCTCTACCGCAATCCATACCAGCCCGCCGAACTCGCCGCCTTCGACGCCGTCGTCCTCGATCCACCCCGCGCCGGTGCGCACGAGCAGGTGGCCGCGCTGGCGGCCTCGTCAGTCGCCCGCATTGCGTATGTCAGTTGCAACCCCGCAACATTCGCGCGTGATGCCGATACGCTTACCAAGGGCGGCTACACGCTCGAGTGGGCACGACCGGTCGGACAATTCCGTTGGTCGACCCACATCGAGCTCGCCGCTGCCTTTGCAAAAGCGTAAGGCTCAGCCGCGTAGCAAGCCAATCGCGGCGTGGAGCGTGAGGCCAAGCAGGCACAGGGTCGACAGCGCGAACAGCGCGAACCTTGCCGCAATCCGGTTCCACGTTGCCTGGACGATACTGTGGACGATCCGAAGCCCGACATAGCCCCAGGCGAGCGCGGTATTCAGCGGGAGATCCTGCCCCATTAGGATCAGCGCGAAGACAATCGCGTAAAACAGCGTCGGCTGCTCCATGAGGTGAATGTAGTTGTGCGCCTTCCACTGCGCCTTGTCGTCGACCACCCCGTCGAGCGCACCGGGCTTACTGCCGACGCGGGTGGAAAGGTCGATGCCGGCCTTCTTCATCGCTGGAAGACGGCTGACGACCATCCACAGCAGCATCACGATCGACCAGGCAACGAGTGCGACGACCGGACCGAGCAACGGATCGTGAGTCATAATTCTTCCCCCCAAGTTGAGGTGAAGGATGATTGATGCGGAAGCGAAATGCAATTGCCCTCCCGCCGCCGCGGGAGGGCGCACAGTCTAGTCGAACATCTTCGCGAACGCCCGCTTAGCGCGGGTCTTCCACGCGCCACGGTGCCAGGCGTCGCTGGCGAGCAGCGGCAGCACCGAGGTCGCTTCGGCGAATACCATCTGCTCCTTCGCGGTCGAGACCTTGCCCCAACTTGCCGCTTCCTGAAGCGTCGACGAGGAGCAGGCACCGTCGCGGACGTCGGCGACGGTGATCTGCACGGCATATTTGTGAACTTCGACATCGTGATGACCGAGAATCTCGGCGCAAACGACTGTGTCCTGAGTGAAGTTCTTCGGCACCCCACCGCCAATCATGAGCAACCCGGTCGTCCCCGCCTTGATCTTGATTTCGGTCAGTTCGCGAAAATCGGCGATGGCGTCGAGCACCATGTAGGGTTTGCCCTCCTTCATCCTGTCGACCTGATGCTTGACCAGCCCGAACCCGGCCGAGCTGTCGACGAACGCCGGGCAGAAGATCGGCACGTCATGCTCGTAAGCGAGTTTGACCAGGCTGTTGTCCTTCTTGCCGTTGCCGTCACAGAGCCACTTGCCCATTTCGCGGATGAAGGCGCGCGACGAATAGGGCTTGGGCTCGAGACTGTCGGCGATCTTGCCGATCGTGAAGTCGCAATCCTGAAGCTGCGTCTCGTCGATATAAGTGTCGTAGATGCGGTCGATGTAGAGCGAGCGCAGCGTGTCGTCGTCAGGGATTTCAAGCGCTTGGTAGTGCTTGTGACCGAGCGCTTCGAAGAAATCCATGTCGACGATGGTGGCGCCGGTGGCGACGATTGCGTCGACCATGTTTGAGCGGACGAGCTCGGCATAAAGGTCCATGCAGCCGCCCGCCGAGGTCGAGCCGGCGATAACGAGGATGATCGAGCAATCCTTGTCCTCGAGCATCTGGTTATAGAGCCCGGTCGCGGTGGCGAGGTCACGCGACGTGAACGACATTTTGCCCATCGCCTCGACGATCGGCCGCGCATCGAAGCTGGTAATGTCGATATGCTCGACCGCGCTCGACAGCAGCTCGGCCTTGCGCGTGTCGTTGATCGGAGTGTTCATTTATATCTCCATAGCTTCGTCATTCCCGCGAACGCGGGAACCCAGTGCACGCAAAGCATGGGTCCACGCTTTCGCGCAGATGACGTAATTGTAGCGTGACTACAGCTTTACGACGTTGGACCGCTGCTCCTCGGCGACCGCTCCATAAAGGCTCGCCATCGGCTCGTCCTCGACGATCACCGCCCCGCCGACCCCGAAGCCGTTGAACGCGGTGCGCATCGCGCAGCCATAGGCACCGAGCATCCCGACCTCGATATAGTCGCCGGGGCCAACGTCGCCGGGCAGCACGAACGGCCCGACCATATGGTCGAGGTCGTCGCACGTCGGCCCATAGAAGCTGAACGGCATCGTGCGCACGTCGCTTGGCTGATCGCGGACCAGTGCCACCGGATAACGCCACGCGATATGCGCCGCATCGAACAGCGCGCCATAGGCTCCGTCGTTGATGTAAAGCTCGTCACCGCGACGCTTTTCGACCCGCACCAGTACGCTGGCGTATTCAGCGCACAAGGCGCGGCCGGGCTCGCACCACAGCTCGGCTGAGTAGCTGATCGGCAGCGCCTCGAAGGTGCGATGGATGACGTCGAAATAAGCCTCGAGGGGCGGCGGTTCCATCCCCGGATATGACGATGGAAACCCCCCCCCGCCGTCGACGATATCGACCGTAATCGCTGCATCGACGATCGCGTCGCGCACCCGGCTCATCGCTTCGGAATAGGCGGCCGGGCTCATCGCCTGGCTGCCGACGTGGAAGCAGATACCCATCGCGTCTGCCGCCTGGCGAGTGGCGAACAACAGGCGGGTGAGGTCCGACGGATCGGCGCCGAACTTGGTCGCGAGGCTGAGCTTGCTGTGGTCAGAGCTGACCCGGATGCGCACCAGCAGGTTGAGGTCGGTTGCGCCGCGGGTGGCACGCGTGATCTTCTCGAGCTCGTCCATCGTGTCGAGACTGAAGGTCTTCACGCCGTGCGTGAAGTAAGCCTCTTCAATCACTTCCTCGGCTTTTACCGGGTGCATGAAGCACAGCGTCGCCTCCGGCAGCGTCTCCGCCACCAGGCGCACTTCCCCAAGTGAGGCGACGTCATAATGAGTCACGCCTTCTGCCCACAGGAGCTTCATCAAATCAGGCGAGGGGTTCGCCTTGACCGCATACAGGGAACGCCCCGGAAACTTCTCGACGAAGTAACGGGCAGCCCGGCGGGCGGCATGCGGACGAAGCAACGTCACCGGCTGGACCGGGCGGAGCTTGGCGATCTCGGCGGCATTGCAAATGCCGACGGACGGGGCTTTTGCTAACCCCAGCGCGCGATGATGCTTGTGCAACTCAAGGGACCTCCAACAGTCATTTTCTGAAAAGCTGCCTTGCGGTTGGAAGTCCCATGGGGCAGCGAGGGAGCCGAGATATGGGGGGGGGGTCGCTCATGCAACCATTTTTGCATGTTGCGCGGTACGGCTCGGCGACGCACGCCTTCGATTTGTCGATTCGAAATTCATTTAAGGAAGTTGCTCGGAGACGTTCAATCGAACGTCAAGCGACGTACTGAAGCTCGGAGCGGCCGTCGGGGAGGAATTGCGAGCGGCTTACTGCCGTCGTCAGCTGTTCGACTTCGCTGGCGAGCATGCGAAGTTCGGCGGCAACTACATTGGGATCGGTCTTTGCCACTCCTGCCGCTGCATCAAGCATGGCCTCGAGCAGCATCGACAAACACGGCAGGATCGTCTCTTCGATCCGTTCGAACGCGTCATCCAGTCGGGGTTGCCGGTCCTTTGTCATGCGTCCGGCATAAGCAAACTGGGTTAAGCATTCGTTGAAAGTGAAGCCATAATGACAGGGATATTCAGCGAGGCGGCGTTGGCGTTGGCGATGATTGCTGCGTTTATTCTGCTGATGGCCGGGATCAGGCTGGTACGTCACCCGGCCCATCGCCAGCACGGCCTGCTGATGATCGGCGCCGCGATCGTGTTGGTCGCCAACGTCCTAATCTGGACAATCTGAGTTAGCGCTTCAGATCCTTGTCGAGCCGCATGTCGAGGTAATCGTCGACGCTGCCCATCAGCTGCGGGATCTCGTTGGCGAAAAAGTGGTTCGCGCCGGGGATCATGTCGTGATGAATGGTGATGTGGCGCTGGGTGCGCAACTTGTCGACGAGCTTCTGGACCGCGATCGGAGTGACGACCTCGTCGGCCTCGCCCTGGATCATGATGCCGGACGAAGGGCAGGGGGCGAGGAAGCTGAAGTCGTACATGTTGGCCGGCGGAGCGATCGAGATGAATCCCTTGATCTCGGGACGGCGCATCAGCAGCTGCATTCCGATCCACGCACCGAAACTGACCCCCGCAATCCAAGTCGTCTGGGCTTCGGGATGGATCGACTGAACCCAGTCGAGCGCCGATGCAGCGTCGCTCAACTCGCCGACGCCATTGTCGAACAGCCCCTGGCTCTTGCCGACCCCGCGAAAGTTGAAGCGGAGCGTTGCGAAGCCGCGGCGCACAAAGGTCTGATAAAGCAGCTGCACGATCTTGTTGTTCATCGTGCCCCCCGCCTGGGGATGTAAATGAAGGATCAGCGCGACCGGAGCGCGCGGGCGCGGACCCGGGTTGAAACGGCCTTCGAGGCGGCCTTCGGGACCGGGGAAAATAACTTCGGGCATGGGGCTCGGTACGCTAGAGGATGGCGCGAGGGAGCGCGCGCGGTAGTTGACTGCTATATAAGCTCGGCGGCCCCGAGCGCAATCTAAAGGGTAGGCATCCGAACATGAGACCCCGCGTCTATCTCGACCATGCCGCGACAACGCCCGTGCTGGAACCGGCGCGAATGGCGGTAGCGGCGGCACTCGAGCTATGGGCCAATCCCAGCTCGCCGCATGTCGAGGGGCGGGCGGCGAGGGCGGCGCTTGAGGCGGCGCGCAGGACGATCGCCGAGGCATTCGGCTGGCGGCATGACGTCATCATTACATCGGGAGCAAGCGAAGCGATCACGATTGCCGGCGAGCGCGCCAAGGTGGGGCGGCGGTTGGGCGGGGCGACCGAGCATGAGGTTGTGCCCTACGCGATGGGGACCTCGGCGGAACGGCTTCCTGTTCGGCTGGACGGCTCGATCGACCTCGAGGCTCTCGACGGGGCGCTGGCAGGCGGACCGGCGCTGGTGGCGATCCAGCTGGTTAACAATGAGACGGGAGTGACACAGCCTGCCGAGGCAATCGTCAAGCGCATCCGCGCGGCAGGATCGCTGTGGCTGTGCGACGCGGCGCAGGCGGCGGGGAAAGTTGATCTGCCGGACGCAGATTTCATTGCGGTGTCGGCGCACAAGCTTGGCGGACCTCCGGGTGTGGGTGCGCTGCTGGTCCGCGACCTTGCCACGCTCGAGCCATCGGGTGGGCAGGAGAGAGGCTATCGTCGCGGGACGTCCGATGTGCCCGGCGCGGTAGGTCTGGCGGCTGCGCTGGAGAGCCGGGAGTTTGGCGACGCTATGCCGCGCCTCGTCGCACTTCGCTCGCGCCTTGAGAATGAGTTGCAGGCCGCGGGCGGCGTGATCATCGCCGCCGACGCTCCGCGCATCGCCACCATCGGCGCGATCGCCATGCCCGGCGTCAGCGCAGCGAGCCAGCTTGTCCAGTTCGATCTTGCCGGTATCTCGATCAGCGCCGGCAGCGCTTGCTCTTCGGGCTCGACGAAGCCGAGCCATGTCCTCGCCGCAATGGGCATCCCGTCCGAGCTTGCCGACGCCACCATCCGCGTCAGCTTCGGCGTGAGCACAAACGACGCCGACATCGACGCATTCCTCGCCGAATGGCGTCGCATCGCATCGCGGCGTCGCGCGGCATGACCTATCTCGATTACCAGGCGACCACCCCGCTCGCACCCGAGGTCAAAGCGGCGATGACACCATGGCTCGACCAGTTCGCCAACCCGCACAGTCCCTCGACCGACGGCCGCCGTGCCGCCGCGGCGATCGAGGTGGCGCGGTCGCGGATCAAAGGGCTTCTCCCTACCGAGGGCCAGCTCAGCTTCACTTCGGGCGCCACCGAAGCGCTTAACTGGGCGCTCAAGGGTGTGTTCGAGCGATCGAGCCGACGCAAGCTCGTCACCGTCGCGACTGAACATGCGGCCGTCCTCGACACGGCCGAATG
>JANXUU010000098.1 GCA_025356055.1 Sphingomonas sp.
GACAATGCCGGCCTGCTCGACATGACGGCGTTCGCCAAATGCCGCATCGCGGGGCCGGGCGCCGAGGCGTGGCTCGACGGGCTGCTGACCAACGCGGTGCCGAAGAAGGTCGGGCGGGTGACGCTGTCGTACCTGCTCACCAGCCGCGGCGGGGTGCGCAGCGAGTTCACCGTCTACAAGGAAGCGCCCGAGAGCTATTATCTGGTGTCGGCGGGCGCCTATGAGCGGCACGACCAAGATTATCTCAAAAAGGCGATGCCGCGCGACGGGTCGGTCGAGTTCGAGCGGCTGACGACGTCGATGGGCATGCTGGTGCTGGCGGGGCCGAAATCGCGCGACATCCTGGCCAAGCTGACCCACGCGGACCTCGGCTCGGCCGCCTTCCCGTGGTTGACGGGCAAGTCGATCAGCGTCGGGATTGCACAGGTCGAGGCGCTGCGGGTCAATTTCGTCGGCGAGCTGGGGTGGGAGATCCACCACCCGATCGAGATGCAGAACTATATCTTCGACCGACTGTTCGAGGCGGGCGCCGAATTCGGGCTGAAGCCGTTCGGGATCAGGGCGATGGATTCGATGCGGCTGGAGAAGGGCTACAAGCTTATCCCGCGCGAGCTGTCGATCGAATATTCGGCGTACGAGAGCGGGCTCGACCGGTTCATCGGTTCAAAGAAGGAAACGTTCTTCGGGCGCGATGCGCTGATGGCCGCCCACGGGGCGGGCGATCGCTGGAAGCTCGTCACGATGGAGGTCGATGGCGTGACCGACGCCGATGCCCGCGGGTCGGAAGCGGTTTATCAGGGAGGCGCGCTGGTCGGGCGGGCGACATCGGGTGGCTATGGCTGGCGGACGGGCAAGTCGCTGGCAATCGCGATGGTCCCGCCGGCGCTGGCGGAAATGGGGGCTCGTTTCGAAATCTCGATCCTCGGCACCAACCATGCGGCGACGATCATCGCCGACTCGCCGTTCGATCCGGACAATGATCGGCTTCGCGGATGAGCGGGACATTCGGCCAGATCGCAGCGCTGCTCGGGCAGGAGCGCAAGGGCTACACGCTGCCGCAAGAGCTGTACGTCGGCGAGCAGGCGTTCGAGTTCGATACGCAGGTGATGCTGCCGAGCGTGTGGCTCTATGCCTGCACTGTCGCGCACATCAGGAAGCCGGGGGACTGGTTCCTGTTCGAGATGGCGAACAATTCGGTGATCGTCATTCGCGGGCGCGATGGCGCGGTGCGGGCGTTCTTCAACAGCTGCCAGCATCGCGGCTCGCGCATCTGCGAGGCACAGCGCGGGTCGTCGCCCAAGCTGATCTGCCCCTACCATCAGTGGACCTACAATCTCGACGGATCGCTGTTGGGCGCGCGCAACATGGGGCCCGAGTTCGACAAGTCGACGATCCACCTGACCCCGGTCGCGATCCAGAACGTCGGCGGGCTGATCTTCATCTGCCTGAGCGACACGCCGCCGCCGATCGATCGGGTCAAGGCCGATATCGCCGCGCAGATCGAGATGTTCGACCTCGAGCATTGCAAGGTCGCGGTCCAGGACGACCTGATCGAGGACGCCAACTGGAAGCTGGTGATGGAGAATAATCGCGAATGCTATCATTGCGACGCGAACCATCCCGAGCTGATCGCGTGCCTTGGCAACAGTGGGTTCGGCAAGGGCCTGCCCGAGGACGGCAATGCCGAGGCGGGGGCAGCGGCGCATATGCTGGACAAGCGCGCCGAGTGGAAGGCGCTCGGCGTCGACCATGAGCTGGTCGAGTTCCCCGATGGCTGGTGGCACCGCATCGCGCGTCTGCCGCTGACCAATGGCGCGGTGTCACAGACGTTGGACGGTAAGGTCGCCTCGAAGAAATTGATCGGGCCGTTCGAGCAGCCCGAGACGTCGAGCCTGTCGATCTGGACCCAACCCAACAGCTGGCACCATTTCTGCTGCGACCATGTCGTGACCTTCTCGCTGACTCCGCTGGCGGCCAACAAGACGCTGCTGCGGACGAGCTGGCTGGTCCATGAGGACGCGGTCGAGGGGGTCGATTATGACCCTGACAATCTGTCGGCGGTGTGGCGCGCCACGAATAGCCAGGACGGTTATCTGTCGGCGCTCAACCACCGGGGGATCATGACCGACGGCTATCGCCAGGGGCCCTATGCGCCCGAAGAGAAGCTGGTCGAGAATTTCAAGGAATTCTACGTCGAGCGGGCGAAGGCCGCGCTGGCCAGCCTCGAGACAGATCCCGCATGACCCGGTTCAACTTCGTCAACCTGTTCGCCAAGTCGCTCAACGCCCACAAGGACTGGCCCGAGCAATGGCCCGACGCGGCGCCCAAGGCATCGTATGACGCGATCATCGTCGGCGGCGGCGGGCATGGGCTTGCGGCGGCTTATTATCTCGCGAAGAAATACGGCATCCGTAATGTGGCGGTGCTCGAGAAGGGCTGGATCGGGGGCGGCAATACGGGGCGCAATACCACGATCATCCGGTCGAACTATCTCTATGACGAGAGCGCTTTTCTGTACGATCACGCGGTGAAGCTGTGGGACGGGCTCAGCAAGGAGCTCAACTACAACATCATGTATTCGAAACGCGGGGTGATGATGCTCGCGCACAATGTCCATGACGTGCAGAGCATCAAGCGGCACATCCACGCCAACCGGCTCAACGGGGTCGATAACGAGTGGCTGAGCCCGCAGGAAGCCAAGGCCTATTGCCCGCCGCTGAGCATC
>JANXUU010000014.1 GCA_025356055.1 Sphingomonas sp.
TACAAGCTCCTCCGCTCGGCCGCGCTGGCCGGGTGGCGCGGCCTCATGGCTTGAGCCGGCTCCAACAAAGACCAGAATCCGCCAAACGGAGACTTGTGCCTATTGGTCTGACAGCACCGGCGAAAGCAATTCGGGCAAGCCAATGGTTAGACTGTGGCTTAACCGCCACAGTTGGCGTTCCCATTCGCATTTGCGACAAAAACCAATTGCAGCGCGCAACTTTTGCGCCGCAACCCTAGGTACCATGAATTACGTGGCTGAGGGCATTATGCGGATCGAGTTCCAATCGACGGTATCACTCATCGCGATGGTTGTGGCAGGAAGTATCGCGACCAGCGCCGCAGCCAAGGCCGCCCCTGAGATCGCGGCGACGTCGCAGGATTCCGGATCGACCCAAGGCGCTGTGGAACCGACCGTCGACAAGGATGCAGCGGACAAGGCCGATATCGTCGTGACCGGTAGCCGCATCGCCCGACCGGAGTTTAGTCGGCCCAATCCGATTCAGTCGTTCAACGCCGAATCGATCAAGGATGTCGGTGCGACGAATATCACCGACTTTCTGCAGCGCTCGCCTGCGCTGCTCGGCTCGACCAAGAGCAGTGACACGGCCGGCTCGAATCTTCCCAGTGCGCAGCTGACGGGTGTCAACGAACTCAACCTGCGGAACCTTGGCACGCAGCGCACCCTGGTTCTCGTTGATGGCCGACGGCACATCGCTGCCGAGCCGGGTAGCGCGGCGGTCGACACCGACACGATCCCGGTCGACCTCATCGATCGCATCGACGTGCTGACGGGAGGCACCTCGGCAGTCTATGGCGCCGACGGTGTTTCGGGCGTTGTCAATTTCGTCATGAAGCATGACTTCGAAGGGATCTCCCTTCGCGGCCAAAGCGGGATTTCGCAGCGTGGCGATGCCGGCAATCGCTTCATCTCCGCCACGGCTGGGCATAATTTCGCCGACGGGCGCGGCAATATCGCGGCGGCCTATGAATTCAACGAGACTGACAAATTCCGTCAAACGCAGCGCTTGCCCTACGCCCAAAGTGGCCCTTACTTTCGCTTCGTGCGCAACCCTGCCGACTTTCCACATCATCCTGGCACCCCCTATCGGGTTCTGCTGAGCAACCTGCGCTGGGCCGACAGTTCGCCGGGCGGCGCGATCGACATCAACGGCGATAATGCTCCTGACTACACCGGTGAAGGCGGTGTGTATGATCCGGGTACCTATGTTTCGGGTTCGCCCTTCACCATCGGTGGATCGAGCACCCCACAGGATAGCTATTTCGGCGATTACACGCCCTACACGCGGCGCAACATCGCCAATCTGCTCGGCAGTTTCAAGTTCAGCCCGGCACTGCGGGTGTTCGCCGAAGGCAAGTTTGTGCGCACCTATGCAAATACCGACGGGCAGCCGTCCTTTGACTTCTTCACTTACCTCTATCCCGACAACGCCTATCTCAACGCCAAATTTCCCCAGGCGACCGAAGGAGCGACCATCACGGGCCGCGACAATTTTGACTTCGGGCTTCACTCCTATGACGCCCGCCGCGATACGCTGCGCGGCGTCCTCGGCGCCGACGGTGCATTGAGTTCGCATGCCAAGTATGAAGTGTCGTTCGTCTATGGACAGGCCAAGAGCAAGGCGACGACCTATAACGACCGTATCTCCGACCGCTATTATGCGGCGCTGGACTCGGTCGTCGATCCGGCGACTGGCAACATCACCTGCCGCATCAACCTGCCTGGCCAAACAGATATTCAGAGCAGCAGCTACAACACCTCGGCATTCAACGGTCCGCCAGTAACGTTCGCACCGGGCCAATGCGTTCCGCTCAACGTTCTCGGCGCGGGTTCGCCGACGCCGGCTGCCCTCGCGTTCATTCTGGCCAATCATACGGATCACGCCAAGCTGACTCAGGCGGTCTTGTCGGGGTCGGTGTCGGGCGATACTGGGGCCTTTCTTAACTTTCCCGGCGGCCCGGTCGGTTTCGCCTTCGGCGGCGAGTATCGCCGTGAGACCAGTGACTATATTCCATCCGGCCTTGAATTGAACAATCAGCTTCTCGACGGTTCGGGCAGTGTTCGCACTAAGGGCAGTTTCAACGTCAAGGAAGCGTTCGGCGAGGTCAACTTGCCAATCTTCAAGGAAAACCGCTTTGCGTACGGGTTGTCGGTCGGCGCCGCCGGCCGCATCTCCAAGTACAGCACGATCGGCTCGACCAAATCGTGGAGCTTTAACGGCACCTATTCGCCGATCCGCGACATTTCCTTTCGAGGGACACTTTCGCAGGCCGTGCGCGCGCCCAATATCAGCGAACTATTCCAAGGCCAAAGCGGCGCATTCGAGTTTATTGCCGATCCTTGCGGGATCGATCAGGTCACCAGCGGAAGCCAGTATCGCCAGGCCAATTGCAACACCATCCTGAACGGGCTTGGCGTTAACCCGTCGACGTTTGACCCAGTCAACAACCCGACGTCGCCTGCGAACAGCTCGCTTCTGGGAACGTCCGGCGGAAATCCGCGGCTGCGCGAGGAAACGGCCCGGTCATGGACGGCGGGGACGGTGCTCCGCCCGCGCTTCCTGCCCAACCTTCTAATTTCAGCCGACTGGTACAACATTCGTATCCGCAACGCGATCAACACCGCGTCGGCGGAAGATCTCGCCAAGCTGTGCGTCGATCAGCCGACACTGGCCAATCCTTTCTGCAGCGCGGTCTCGAGAAGTTCGAGCACCGGTTTGATCAACGGCTACTCCGTCTCCCCGCAGAACGTCGCCGCAATCCGCACCAGCGGCCTGGACGTCGCACTCGACTGGCGTATTCACCCAAGGGGCGACATCGGCACCTTCAATGTCCACGTCATCGGCAATTATCTGCACACGCTCAAGCGCATCGCGTCGCCGGGCGCCGATGTCGAAAACCAGCGGGATTATGCTACGACTTCGTCTGGCGCGCAGGCTCCAAAATTCAGTGGAAACGCCACGCTGAATTGGCGCATAGGTCGCTTCGATCTTAATTACGACGTGCAGTATTTCTCACGAACCCTGCGCTTCACTCGCGAACAGCTCGCCGGCCAGCCCGACATCGTTGCACCGCAATATATCCGCTACAAGGAAAGCTGGCTCCACAACGCGCAGGCCAGTATCGATGTTGCGAAAGAGTTTAATTTCTATCTCGGAGTGAACAATATCTTCGACGCTAAGCCCGACGTTGGAGCGATCGCCTACCCGGTCAGTGCTGTCGGCCGCTTCTTGTACGCCGGCGTCCGGGTCCGCTTGGGTAGCAAGGGTCAATAGCGCGGCGGCTCCCTGCCCGATCAGGCTGTCGCGCTATGAGCAGATCGTAGGAGTCCATGTTGCCGGCGACCAGGCTGTTGAGCTGGGCAGTCTGATGAGTCTCTGCGAGCGTTAATATTGTCTAACGAGAAAGCTTGCTTTCCGTATCGCAAATCTGAAACCGGACGGACAGTTCACTACCATTTTCCGCCGTTCGTGCTCGTCGGCCTCAGAGTACCAAGCGTGTGATTTTGACCACTAGCAGACTTCCCGAAGGTTGCATCAGCCGCGACGAAGCCGCTAGGCACGACTGGGATACTGTACCAAGGCAGATCGTGGGGTAGGGTCTTTTGACTAGCGTTCCAGCCATTCGATGCCATCTGGCCCAACATAAGTATCTGCAATCCGATACACTGGATCGCGCATAACCTTCAGTGGCAGCACCCTGAGTTGAGTATCTCTAAGGATCGCGGCAATCCGATTATCGCCCTTTCGACAATCCGCTCGCCATCACGTGCGCGGCAGACGAACGAACGGTAGCTACGAAGGGCGCTGAGCTCGGCCTCGACCGTCGTAAACTGAGCGCGTTGCTCACGGGCCGCTTGAACGACGAGTTATAGAGGTGGCTCGGCAAATCTGGACAGTGCGTTAAGTGGAGTTTCTGCCTGAAGGTGGCCAGGATGGCTGTCGAACAGGAGAGATGATGACGAAGCGAACGCGCCGGAACCACAGCCCGGCATTCAAGGCGAAGGTGGCA
>JANXUU010000024.1 GCA_025356055.1 Sphingomonas sp.
CAATGTACGACGACCAGCCGCGCTATTTCGCGGGCCTCACCCGCTTTATGCGGAAGATGAACCAGACTTTTTCGCGCGGGCCTTCGCGCGGAAGCGTGCCGCCCAGCCGTTGAGGCCTTTCTGCTCGGCGCGGGCGATGCCGAGCGCGTCCGGCTCGACGTCTTTCGTCACGACGCTGCCCGCGCCGACGATCGCGCCCGCGCCGATCGTCACCGGGGCAACCAGCGCGCTGTTCGAGCCGATGAACGCGCCATCGCCGATCATGGTGCGGTATTTGGAGAAGCCGTCGTAATTGCAGGTGATCGTGCCGGCGCCGATGTTGGCCTTCGCCCCGATGTCGGCATCGCCAAGATAGGTCAGGTGATTGGCCTTGGCGCCGGGGCCGAGGCGGGTCTTTTTGATCTCGACGAAATTGCCGATCTTGCTGCCCGTTTCCATCACCGCGCCGGGGCGGAGGCGGGCGAACGGGCCGACTTCGCAACCCGGGCCGATGCTCGCGCCCTCGATGTGGCTGAAGGCGTGGATGATCGCGCCGTCGGCGATGGTCACGCCGGGACCGAACACGACGTGGGGCTCGATCGTCACGTCGCGGCCGATGATTGTGTCGGCGGCAAACCACACGCTGGGGGGGTCGATCAGCGAGACTCCGGCGGCCATCATTTCCGAGCGCTTGCGGCGCTGCCATTCGGCTTCGGCGGCGGCGAGTTCCGAGCGGCTGTTGATCCCGATCGCCTCGATCGCTGCGCCCTTGACCGCGACTGATGCGACGCCTTGCTCGGCGGCGACGGTGACGAGGTCGGGAAGGTAATATTCGCCAGCGGCATTGTCGTTGCCAACCCGGGGAAGCCAATGGCGCAGGTTCGCGGCGGACAGCGCCATCATTCCGCTGTTGCACAAGCGGACCGCGCGCTCGGCCGGGGTCGCGTCCTTATATTCGACCATCCTGGCGATGCGGTCGCCTTCGGCAAGGATGATGCGGCCATAGGCACCGGGGTCGGGGGGAGTGTGGGCGAGGACGACGATTCCGGGGGCGTCGGGGCCGGCCAGTCGGGTGAGCATCGCGCGCAGGGTCGCGGCCTCGACGAACGGAGTGTCGCCGAACAATATCAGTATGTTACCTTCGAAGTCTTCGAGCGCGGGGAGGGCTTGCGCGACGGCGTGCGCGGTACCGTTTTGTTCGGCCTGGATCGCGGTCGTGACGCCGCGTCCGGTGACTGCGTCCTCGACCTGCTCGCGGCCCTTGCCGACGACGAGGATGCGGCGTTCGGGCTCAAGCTCGGCGACACTGTCGAGCAAGTGGAGCAGCATCGGTTTCGCTGCGATCGGGTGGAGCACCTTGTGCTTGTCCGAGCGCATGCGAGTCCCCTGCCCCGCGGCGAGGATGATGACGGCGAGTGACATGGCAGCATTCATGCGCGCGGCTGTGGCACGACTGCCGCGCGCTTTCCAGTCAAGCGTTCAGACCCGTCGCTCGATCAGCTGCCGGGGGTATCGCCACCACCCTTCGGCGGCTTGGGTGGGGCCCGCTTGCGCGAGGCGGCACCGCGGCGCGTGGCGGTGGCACGCTTGGGCGAGGTCGAGCGCGGCTTGGGGCCGGGTTTCGCGCGCGTCGTGGTCGCGGGCGAGGCGGCAGCGGCGGCGCTGGCAGCGCGCGGCTTGGGGCCCGGCTTGGCGCGAGGCGCACCCGACTTGGTCGTGGCGGAGCGCTTGGCGGGCGCGCGCTTGGCGGGCGCGCGTTTGCCAGGATCAGTGCCGGTCGCCTTGGCGGCGGCTGCCTTGAACGTCTTGGCGGCGTCGGTGGCGGCGCTGGTTGCCTTGCTCGCGGCCGAAGAGGCGGCGGCGGTCGCGTCGTCTGTCCACTTGCCCGACAGCACGCGCTGGGCGGCTTCGGCGACGGCTTCGGCGATCAGCGTGCCGAGTCTGGACGCGCTCGACATGACGGCGGTTGCGGCGCTGGTGGCGCTGTCGGCGGCGTCGAGTCCGGCATCGCGAATCTTGCGTCGCGCGGTGGGGCTTGCGGCGATTGCGGCGGCGGCCGCGGTGAGCCCCGCGGCAAGCATTTCGCGGCTGACGGCGGCCTTGGCGAGCTTGTCGATAGTCGTCTCGCCAGTGGTGGTTTTTGTGCTGTTGGGACCGCTGCCTGATTTTGTCGTTGATTTCGCCATGACTGCCTCCGCGTGAATGGATCGCAGACAAGACGGTTCACCCGCGAAACGGTTCCGTCAAGCGCGCGGGCCGGCAGAATGGCAAAAAGTAAAGGGAGCCGCCACCCTGATGGTGACGGCTCCCCCGACATGGTCAGCGGCCGGAGTGTTCCAGCCCGGGAGACCTGATGGCTGGCGGGTTAGGCCAGCATCTCCCGAACGAACGAACCCGACCCCTTAGCTGAACCATGAGACATCGGATCACCTCCTTTCGCTGTGTTGAGTGGCATTGCGAAGATGAGTCGGATTGCCGGTGATTGCAAGTCTTGATTTGATCCGGAAACCCGTCATGATCGTGCGTCGTTTATGCGAAGAACTGTTCCAGCCCGCACCCCCACCCGGCCAACCCATAAGATACACTGAGTTGGTGGCCGGGAAGGGGTGCGGGCTGGCGCAGAATTAGCGAAACCAAAAAAGCCTACCCGGCGAATTTGTCCACTTTGGCTTTCAGCGCGGCGAGTTCGGCACGCAGGGCTTCAATCTCGCTCGGCTCGGTCGCATCAGCAGCACCCGTCGTCTTGGGGCGGAGCGCGGCGGTCGCAGTTTCGAACATCTGCATATTGCGCTTGGCGAGATCGGCGAGCGGGTTGGCGGTCAGCGCGTCGCGCATCGCGGTCTGGTTGGTCTTGAACGCGTCCATCGCCGCATCGAGATAGGATGGCACCGCGCCCTGCGACGCACCACCATAAAGGCCGATCAACTGGCGCAGGAAATTGACGGGCAGCATCGTCGATCCGCGCGATTCCTCGTCGACGATGATTTGCGTGAGGACGGTGTGGGTGATGTCGTCGCCCGACTTGGCATCGATCACTTCGAATTCGCGGCCCTCGCGGATCATCGCCGCCAGCCGGTCGAGCGTGATGTAGCTCGAGCTTTCGGTATCGTAGAGCCGCCGGTTGGCGTACTTCTTGATCGTCACCTTGCCGCCAGTCTTCCCCATGCCCTACGCTCCTGAATCTAATGGATGACAGACTAGCACCCGCAAATCATGCACTGCAACAAATGCGTGCGGCGCAGCATGGGGCGCAGCATAAGCGCGCGCCGAGGCCGTTGCCGCTATTCCTCGAACTGGTCCGCGGAATGGCGCGCGACGAGCCCGACCTGGCGCGGCGGGCGCTGGCTGGGCTGGCGCGGTACGGGGATGCCGAACGGATGGCGGTTCGGTCCGCACGGCCGATGGTGGCACAGATTGGCGGGACGTGCCTGCGCGATCTGGGCGGGAGCGGGCCGACAGTGGTGCTGGTCCCCTCGCTGATCAATCCGCCAAACGTGCTCGACTTGCCCGGCGCATCACTGGCCGAGGCGCTGGCGGCGCGGCACCGGGTGCTATTGCTTGACTGGGGGGTGGCGGCGGAGCGGGCGGGGCTCGACCTTGGCGGGCATGTCGCCGGGTTGCTCGTGCCGTTGATCGAGGAATTGGGCGAGGAGGTGTCGCTTGTGGGCTATTGCCTCGGCGGGACGATGGCGCTGGCGGCGGCGAATTTGGTGGCGGTGCGCAAGGTTGCGACCCTCGCCGCGCCATGGCGGTTCGGGGCGTATCCGCCGGAGTCGCGCAAGGGGCTGGAGCTGTTGTGGCGACGGTCCGCACCGGCGGCGGAAGCGCTTGGCGTGTTGCCGACCGAGGTGTTGCAGGCGGCGTTCTGGTCGCTCGATCCGCGCGGGATCGTCGCCAAGTTCGCGCGGCTGGCGGACGAGCCCGAAGACAGTGTCGCGCTGCGGCGGTTCGTGACGCTCGAGGACTGGGCCAATGATGGCGAGCCGCTCCCCCTGCCCGCCGCGCGCGAGCTGATCGAGGAGCTGTTCCTCGCCGACCGTCCGGGCCGGAGAAATTGGCAGGTCGGCGGCGCAACGATCCGCCCCGACCCCGCGCCGGCGCTCCACTTCACCGCCCGCGCCGACCGCATCGTTCCGTCGGACAGCGCGCCCCCGGGGACGACGCACCCGGTTTCGGCGGGGCATGTCGGGATGATCGTTGGCGGGCGCGCGGCGAGCGAGCTTCACGCGCCGTTGCTGGACTTCCTCACCTCAGGTTGATGCAATCGTCGCGGGTCAGCGGCGGCGGCGCATCGGTGCGCAGCTTGAGCCGCGGGGTCAACTGGGCCAACCGGCGCACATAGGCATCGGTGAACACCACCGCGCAGGCGCGGCTGAGGTGCGACCATTCGGGCAGCAGCAGATTGTTGGCGGACGGGGGTAGATCGTCGTTGTGAACCCCGACGCTGTGCGTGGCGCGAAGCAGCGCGTCCCATCCTTTGGCCTTGGGGATCCTCGCTTCCTCGTTGACGCGCAGGTGGCGGTCGGACGGCGGGCGGACGAACACGACGTCGCCGCCGCGAGCGCGGATCGTGGCGACGGCGGTCGCCGCTTCGGCCAGGCCCTTGCGAATCTCGGGGTCGGTATAGGGCTTGCCTTCCTTGAACCCCTTCCACGCATAACGGGCGTGACCGCGCAGCCGCGCGTCGGTCAGGATGCGCGGCCACATCGCAGTCTGGCGATGCTCGCCGACTTCCTGTATTTTCCAGATGTCGTCGTAAGGGCCTTCAACACCCGCGCGATAGCCGGGGTCGAGCCGCGCCGCGACGACGCTCAACCGGTGACCGGAATCCAGGAACGCCAGCCGCCGCTGGAGGAAATGGTCGATCGCCTGCGACGATTGCTTCGCTGGCGAGAGGAAATGTTTGCGCTGATGGATATAGGCGCCGTAGCCGTCGAATGCCTGGAAGAACATCGTGTCGGCCATCCCGACGATGAGCAGGCCGTGGAACGCCTTGTTGTCGGCGACGTCCTTGAGCAAGGTGCGCGCGCTGGTGCCGTGGATTGCGAGCATGAGCGGGCGAATTCCGGTGAGCTGCTCGAACCGGTCGAAATTGGTGTCGAACAGGATCCGGCTGTCGCCGACGATCGCCACCGGTGCCTGCGCCGAGCGGGCGCGTTCGTTGGCCCAGTCGGTTTCGCTGTTGTCGAGATCGCCGGCGTGAAGCCCGATGCGCCGCGCATTGACCTCGAGCGCGGCGGTGCCGGCGAGCAGGGCCAGCGCGACCCCGAGGGCGAGCCTGCCCCACGGCTGGCGGGGCACGTCGCGGGTCGGCACCGGCTGCGCCTGGCCCGGGCGGTCGGACGCGGTCAGCCTGAGCCCGGCGGGGAGCGCGCCGTCGCGGCTGAGCACGCCGCCGCCGGGGAGGGTGGGCTTCGGGCCGTCAGAATTGCCGCCGCTAGAACTGGAAGTAGATGAAGGCATTGCCCGCTCCCTGTTCGGCGATGATCGCGATCCCCATCGCTGCCCATATCAGCCCGACGAGCCACGCCGGGGTGCGCTCGATGACCAGTTCGATCGTGCGGTCGCGCATCGCCCAGTGGGTCGCGACGATCGCGGTCGTCGCGACCAGTGCCTAGAACAGCGGCAACAGCGCGATCAGCGGCGTGGGCTTGGCCGACATGCCGACCATCGCGGTCAGGATCGTCGCTGCGCCGCCGAAGGTTTTGGCGCGGAAGAACACCCAGGTGATATTGACCAAAAGGAAGGTCAGCAGGCCCAGCGCGACGAGCATTGCCCGACCGGGCTCGAAACCCGCGAACCGCTTCTTCAGCCAGCGCTCGGCGGCGAGATAGGTGCCGTGGAGCCCGCCCCACACCACGAACGTCCAGCTGGCCCCGTGCCACAGCCCGCCAAGCAGCATCGTCCCCATCAGCGCGGCATAGGTTCGCGCCTCGCCGTGGCGATTTCCGCCAAGGGGAATGTAGAGATAATCGCGCAGCCAGCTCGACAGGGTGATGTGCCAGCGCCGCCAGAAATCGGAGAAGCCGATCGCCGCGTAGGGAAAGCGGAAATTGTCGGGCATGGCGAAACCGAGGCACATCGCGACCCCGATCGCAGTGGTCGAATAGCCGGCAAAATCGCAGAAGATCTGCCCGGCGAACGCAAACGTTGCGGCCCAAGCGTCGAGCATCCCCGGCATCTTGTCGCGCGCGTCATAGACCTTTTCGACCACCGGGCCGAGGAAGCCGTCGGCGATGACAACCTTCTGGAATAGCCCGAGCGTGACCAGCGCGAGCCCGAAGAACAGCTGGTGGGCGGTCGCCCTGCGCTGTTCGGCGAACTGCGGGACGAGCTCGGTCGGGCGCATGATCGGCCCGGCGACGAGGTGCGGGAAGAAGGTCACGAACAGCGCGTAGTCGAGGAACCGCTTCGCCGGCTGGGCGCGGCGCAGATAGACGTCGAGCGTGTAGGACAGCGTCGCGAAGGTGTAGAAGCTGATCCCGACCGGCAGGATGATGTCATATTGGGCGGGGTGGAAATCGACCCCCAGCGCCTTCGCCAGCGCGACGAAATTGGCGAGCAGGAACTCGCCATATTTGAAGAAGCCAAGCATGCCCAGGTTGACCACGACCGAGGTAATCATCCACGCTCGCCGGGTCGACTGGCGCTCCGAGCGGACCATTGCCTGCGCCGCCCACCAGTCGACCACGGTCGAAATCCACAGCAGGATCACGAACGGCGGATTCCACGCAGCGTAGAAAATGTAGCTGGCGACCAGCAGGTTGATCTTCTTGATCGTCCACCCGAAGCGCCAGTTGTGGAGCGCGAGGACGATGGCGAAGAAGACGAGGAAGGTCAGCGAGTTGAAGATCATGCGCCGCGCGCCTGCGTCACTGTCGTGCCGTTCGCCATGCCCTGCCCCCCACAAGCTGCACGCATACGCGGAGGCCAGCGACTCGAAACTTGCGCTGGATCAAGGCCCCCAGAAAGGTTTGTGCGATATCTTGCGGGCCGTGGCAAGCCACGCGCGCTTGCCCGCCGGTGCACGCCCCGCTAAGCGGACGACGAAGCACCCATAGCTCAGCTGGATAGAGCGCTGCCCTCCGAAGGCAGAGGCCAGAGGTTCGAATCCTCTTGGGTGCGCCAAACAGTCCTAACTATCTGTTCTCTCTCGTTAATATGACGATTCGCTGATATTATCCCGCGATCT
>JANXUU010000032.1 GCA_025356055.1 Sphingomonas sp.
TGACAGCCTCTCGACCGCGCGGAGCCTGGCGCTGCGGGCGCGCGGATTGACCAAAAGCTCGGCCTCGCCGGCCTTGACCGCGCCCTTGGTCAGCACCTTCCAGGCGGCGCTGCGGCCACAGGAGCTCTGCTGCCTTCTTGAGCTTCGATCCGGCGCCGGGCCCTGCCACGACCAGATCCGTCTTCGCGCTGACCGATCCGGCAGTGCGCGCGCCGAGGCGCTCGGCCTGGGCCTTGGCCTCGTCACGGCTCATGCGTTCGAGCGTTCCGGTGAAGACGATCGTTTTGCCGGTCCACTCGGTTGTGCGAGCGGTCGACACGAAGGCGGCGGGCCGGGCGAGCCCGAGCAGGTCGGCGAGCGCGTCGCGGTTGTGGGGTTCGTGGAAGAAATCGACCAAGGCCTCGGCGACCACCGGGCCGATGCCATCAACAGCGGAGAGCTCGGCTCGCGCTCCCTCACCGATCGCTGCAGCCTGGAGCGCGTCGATCGTGCCAAACGCCTTCATCAAATCCTTGGCCGTCACCGCGCCGACATGGCGGATACCAAGCCCGAACAGCAGGCGCGCCGGGTCAAAGCCGACGCGCCCATCAATCGCGGCGAACAAATTATCGACCGACTTTTCTTTCCACCCTTCGCGGCCGATCAACTCTTCGCGGTGGGGCTTTAAGCGAAAGATATCGGCGGGGGAGTCGAGCCAGCCGAGCCCGGCGAATTCGACGATGCTCTTCTCGCCAAGTCCCTCGATATCGAGCGCCCCGCGCGACACGAAATGTTTTAGCCGCTCGAACCGTTGCGCAGGGCAAATGAGGCCACCAGTGCAGCGGACGTCCACTTCGCTCTCCTCGGCAACGGCTTCGGACTGACATTCAGGGCAATGGTCGGGAAAGCGGTAAAGCGTGCGCGGCACATCTCGCGTCAGATTCTCGACGACCTGCGGAATGACGTCTCCAGCCCGCTGGATTCGCACCCGGTCGCCGATGCGAAGTCCCAGCCGCGCGATCTCGTCGCGATTGTGGAGCGTGACATTGGCGACAATCACCCCGCCGACGCCGACCGGGGTCAGCCGCCCAACCGGGGTCAGCTTGCCGGTCCGGCCGACCTGGATGTCGATCGCCTCGAGCGTGGTCTCTGCGCGCTCGGCGGGGAATTTGTGCGCCAGGGCCCAGCGTGGCGCGCGCGCGACCTGGCCAAGCCGCTCCTGCCAGTCGAGCCGATCGACCTTGTAGACCACCCCGTCGATGTCGAACGGCAAGTCGGCGCGGGCGTGCTCGATCGCAGCATAGTGGGCGAGCGCGTCGTCGAGCGTGGTCACCCGCGTAAACAGGTGGCTGACTGAAAAGCCGAGCGCGACGAGGCGGGCCATGGCGGCGGCCTGGGTCGAGCCAAGCGGTTCGCTGACCTCACCCCACCCGTGCGCAAGGAAGCGCAAGGGCCGCGCTGCGGTGACGCTCGCGTCCTTCTGGCGAAGCGAACCCGCAGCAGCATTGCGCGGGTTGGCGAAGACCTTGCCGCCTGCCACTTCCTGACGCTGATTGAGCGCCGAGAAGTCATCCTTGGCCATGTACACCTCGCCTCGAACCTCGATGACCGCGGGTGCGCCTCCCAGCGTTTGCGGGATATCGGCGATCGTCCGGACGTTGGCGGTGACGTCTTCGCCGATGCTCCCGTCACCGCGCGTTGCCGCCATGACCAGCGCCCCTGCTTCATAGCGCAGCGAGCAGGACAGGCCGTCGATCTTTGGCTCGGCGGTCAGCGCAACCGCGGCGTCGGGGCTGAGGCTGAGGAAGCGCCGCACCCGGCCAACGAAGTCGGCGACCTCTGTGTCGGCAAAGGCGTTCTCGAGGCTGAGCATCGGCTTGGCATGCGCAACTTTGGCGAGGCTTGAACTCGGCACCGCACCAACCGCCCGCGACGGCGAATCGGCCCGTACGAGCTGCGGAAACTCGGCCTCGAGCGCCCCATTCTCGCGCACCAGCGCATCATAGTCTGCGTCCGAAATCGCCGGCGCATCCCGGTCGTGGTACAGCCGGTTGTGCCGAGCAATCTCCTTCGCCAACCGCATCAACCGGTTGGCCGCCTCGACCTCGGTCATGCGAAGGCTTCGGCCAGCAGCAGTTCCAGCGCCGCCCAGCTGCGCCTTGCCGCGAGTTCGTTATAGGCGACTCCGGCGATCCCGATGCGGCTGGCGTGGGGGTTGGTGAAGCCATGACTGACATGGCCATAGGCGTGGATTTGCCAGTCGGCACCGGCAACGGTCAGCTCCTTCGCCAGCGCCTCGACGGCGGCGGGCGGGACCATCGGGTCGTCCCAGCCGTGATAGGCGACGACCTTGCCGACGATCGGCAGCGGCGGCAGCCCCGGCGGGTCGAACAGACCGTGGAAACTCGCGGTCGCGGCAAGCCGGGCGCCCGAACGCGCCAGGTCGAGCGCGCACAGCCCGCCGAAGCAATAGCCGATGACGGCGACCTTGGCCGGATCGACCCCGTCGTGCGCGAGGAGCGACTGGTGAAGTGCCTCGACGCGGCGGCGCAGGGCGGCACGGTCGCCCTTCAAACGGCCAAGTTCGGCGAACATTTTTTCGCGCAGTCCACCGCGCGTCGAAGTGCCAAACAGGTCGCCGATCATCGCATGATAACCAAGCGCGTTGGGTCGGGCCGCGAACTCCGCCTCGAGATCGGACACCCCCATCACGGTCGGGAAGATCAGCACGGCGGGCGCTGTGCCGGCCACCGGGAACCACGGGCTGGAGAGCGTCTCGCCGTCGAAATCGATGGTCACATCGGTCATGCTGCCTCCAGTAATTTCGTCGCTTGCGCGCGTGCTTCGTCGGTGATTGCCGCTCCCGAAAGCATTCGCGCGATTTCCTCGCGGCGCTCGTGCGCGTCAAGCTTGCGCACCGTTGTTCGCGCGCCCTCGGGGCCGGTCGCTTTTTCGATCCGATAATGGTGCGCGGCGCGGGCGGCGACCTGCGGTGAGTGGGTTACGACGAGCAATTGCGACCGCTCGGCCAGCCGCGCGAGACGTTCGCCGATCGCCGAGGCGACCGCGCCGCCGACCCCGCGATCGACCTCGTCGAAGATCATCGTGCCGGCCTCGCCGGCCTCGGCCAGCGCGACTTTAAGCGCGAGAATGAAGCGCGACAGTTCGCCGCCCGATGCAATGCGGGTGAGCGGTCCGAATGGCGCGCCAGGGTTCGTCGAGACGGTGAACTCGACGCGGTTCGAACCGGTGGGTCCGGGTTCGGCAGACGCGACGGCGGTGCGAAAGCGTGCCGAGTCGAGCTTGAGCGGAGTGAGTTCAGCGGCGACCGCCTCGTCGAGCTGCAGCGCGGCGGCGGCACGCTCGGCGGAAAGCGTCGCGCTGGCCTCGTCGAAGGCGGCGCGAGCGGCGTCGAGCCGGATCTCGAGGGCGCGCAACTCCCCCTCCCCCGCATCGATCGCCGCGAGCTTTACCCGCATCTCCTCGCCCAGCACCGCGAGCGCATCGGGTTCGACGCGATGCTTGCGCGCCATCGCGCGAATGTCGAACAATCGCGCCTCGGCCGCCTCGAGCCGCGCCGGATCGAATGCCATTGCCTCGGAAGCCCGCGCAATGCGATCTTCCGCTTCGGCCGCTTCGATCACCGCGCGGTCGAGCGACGCCAGCGCTTCGCCGAGCAATGGGTGGTCCGCCGCCCCGCGCTCGATCCTGCGCGCCGCCGCGCGAAGCTGGGCAAGTGCGCCGTCCGATCCGCCGAGCAGCTCGTCGATCCCAGTGAGCGATTCGCCCGCCCGCGCCCCGGCCTGCATCGTCGCGCGTTGCTCCGCCAGATCGGTCTCCTCGCCCGACTGCGGCGCGAGTTTGTCGATTTCCTCCGATGCGAATGTCAGATAATCGCGGTCACGCCGGGCCTCTTCGATCATCCGGCGGGCCTCTGCGAGCCCGCGCTCGAGCGCCGACAACGTGCTCCAGGCCGCCGCGACAGCACCGGTCGATAGCCTTCCGAAACTGTCGAGCAGCGCGCGATGTCCCCTCGCGTTGAGCAACCCGCGATCATCGTGCTGGCCATGAATCTCAACCGCCAGCGCACCGATATCGCGCAGCGTTGAGGCGGAGACGCTCACCCCACCGACAAAGGCGCGGCTGCCGCCATCGGCCTTGATCGTCCGGCGCAGCACCAGCGGCTCGCCCGGCTCGCGCTCGATTCCCTGCTCGGCAAGCAGTGCGAGCGCGGGATGCCCGGCCGGCAGCATCAGCTCGGCCGAAACTGTCGCGCCGTCCTGACCCTGCCTCACCAAACCGCTATCGGCCCGCGCTCCAAGTGCCAGCCCAAGCGAATCGAGCAGGATCGACTTGCCCGCCCCGGTCTCGCCGGTGAGCACGCCAAGCCCCGCTTCGAACTCAAGCTCGAGCCGGTCGATCAGCACCACGTCGCGGATGGCGAGCTGGCCCAGCATATAGGCCGCGCTCCCCTTGTTCAGGCTTTCGGCTGCGCGCGCCGGAGCAGCTCATAGCTGTGCTTGTACCAGGTCGTGCCGGGGTAATTGCGCCCCAGCACCGCGCCGGCCTTGCGCGCTTCATCGGGCACACCGAGCGCCAGATAACATTCAACCAGCCGCTCGAGCGCCTCGGGGGTGTGGCTCGTCGTCTGATACTTGTCGACGACAGTGCGGAAACGGAGCGAGGAGGCGAGCCAGTTGCCCGAGCGCTGGTAGAAGCGACCAACCTCCATCTCCTTGCCGGCAAGATGGTCGTTGATGAGGTCGAGCTTCAGCCGTGCGTCGGTCGCATAACGGCTCGACGGATAGCGGCGAATCAGCTCCCCGAACGCGTCGGACGCCTGCTGGGTGATCTTCTGGTCACGCGTCACATCGGCGATCTGCTGATAATAGCTCATCGCGATCAGATAGTTGGCATAGGGTGCGTCGCTATTGCCGGGGTGGATCGTGAGAAAGCGCTGCGCCGACGAAATCGCGTCAGTGTATTGTTGCGCCATATAGTAGCTGAACGCACTCATCGTCTGTGCGCGGCGGGCCCACACTGAATAGGGATGCTGGCGCTCTACCTCATCAAACAGCTTGGCGGCGTCGGCGTAATTGCCCTGGTCCGCGCTCTTTTTCGCGAGCGAATAGAGCGTGTTGACGTCGCGCGCGACATAAGCGGTGTCACTCTTGGCCTTCTTGCCCGCGCAACTGGCGACGGGAAAAGCGAGGGCGGCGGTGGCAAGCAGCAGCGCCGTGCGTTTAATGTTCATGATACTTCCTTAGCGAGCGCGGGAGCCAAGGCCAAGCCGCGACCGCTGTGATTTGCCGCACCGACCTTGATACCGGCTGAACCTCAGGCTTTCTGCATCTCGATCTCGTCGCCGGTGCGCAGGAAACTGTCGGGCTTGACCCCCAGCCACACCAGGATCGGCGCCGAAATATAGATCGACGAATAGGTACCGATCAGCACGCCAAGGAAGATCGCGATCGACAGGCCGAAGATGACCTCGGGGCCGATCGCCATCAGCAACGCAAGCGCGATGAGCACCGTCAGCGAGGTCACCACGGTCCGCGCCAGCGTCTCGTTGAGCGACAGGTTGAGCAGCGGCAGGATCGCCATCTTGCGATATTTGCGCAGATTTTCGCGGATCCGGTCATAGATGACGACGGTGTCGTTGAGCGAATAGCCGATGATCGTCAGGAACGCCGCGACGACGTTGAGGTCGACCTGCAGCCGGGTGAACGCGAAAAACCCCAGGGTCATCGCGAAATCATGCGCCAGCGTGACTAGCGCGCCGACCCCGAACTGCCATTCGAATCGGAACCAGATGTATATCGCGATGCCGATCATGGCGAACAGGATTGCCTTTGCCCCGTCAGCGGCAAGCTCTTCCGACACCTTGCCCGAAACCGATTCGCCCTGCCCGACCTTCGCCCCCGGGAAGGCCGTGGGGATGAACGCCTGAACCTTGGTGACGACTGCGTTCGACATCGAATCGGGTCCCGGCGGGCGCGGCAGGCGGATCTGGTAGGTGCGGTTGTTGCCGAATTCCTGGATCGTCGCCTCTCCGACATTGAGCGAATCCATCTTCGTTCGAAGATTCTCGATATCGATCGCTTGCGGAAAGCTCACCCGCACCATCTGACCGCCCGCAAAATCGACTCCCAGGTTGAGCCCGCGATAAGCGGTGAAGGTCAGCGCCGCGATCGTGGCAATCGTCGACAGGACCAGCGCGAGCGTGCGCCAGCGCATGAAGTCGAGGTTGGTGTGATCGGGGACGAGTTTGAGGAGCTTCATCGTTCGTGCCTCAAATATGCAAGCTGCGCGGGCGGGCGCGGCGGAGCCACAACACCACCAGCATGCGCGTGAAATAGACCGCAGTGAACACCGAGGTCAGGATGCCGACGCCGAGCACGACCGCGAACCCGCGGATCGGGCCCGAGCCGAAATAGAACATCAGCGCCGCCGAAATGGCGTGGGTAATGTTGGCGTCGAAAATCGCGCGGAACGCCTCGTGATAGCCGGTCTCGACCGCATCGAGGATCTTTCGCCCGCGCCGCAATTCCTCGCGGATGCGCTCGTTGATCAGCACGTTGGCGTCGACCGCGGCGCCGATCGTCAGCACGAAACCGGCGATTCCGGGCAAGGTTAGCGTGGCGTTGAACAGCGCCATGATTCCGAGCACCAGGAACGCGTTCACGAGCAGCGCGATGTTCGCATAGACCCCGAACCGGCCATAGGTGACGAGCATGAAGATCATCACCGCGATGACCGCCGCGCCCGATGCCAGCGCGCCCTTATGGATCGAATCCTTGCCGAGGTCGGCGCTGATCGTGCGCTCTTCCATGACGTTCAATTTGACCGGCAATTTGCCCGAGGCGAGACTCACGGCCAGCTGGTTGGCGCTTTCGACGGTATAGCTGCCCGTGATCGAGGCGGTCCCGCCAAGGATCGCGCTCTGGATCGTCGGCGCCGACAAGACCTTGTTGTCGAGGATGATCGCGAACGGCTTGCCGACATTCTCCTGAGTTACTCGCCCGAAGCGGCGCGCGCCGGTCGAGTTGAACGTAATCACAATCTCGGGCCGGCCATCCTGGTCGAAGCTCTGCTTGGCGCTGGTCAGCTGGTCGCCCGAGACCATCATTCGGCGGTTGACCGCCATGCCGCCGCTGCCGTCGGCGAGCGCAAGCACCTGGCTACCCGCCGGGGCTCGCCCCTGCGCGACTTCGGCCGGGTTGGCGGCGAGGTCGACCAGCTTGAACTCGAGCCGTGCGGTCTGGCCGATCAGCGCTTTGAGCGCCTCGGGGTTCTCGACACCGGGAACCTGGACCAGAATGCGATTATTGCCCTGCGTGACGACCGTGATTTCCTTCGTCCCCTGCGGATCGATGCGGCGCCGGACGACGTCGCGCGCTACGGACATCGCGTCTTTCAACGCGCGCACCTGGCCATCGACGGTCGGCGTCAGCACGACCCGGTTCTGGTCGCGCACGGTGACGTCCCAGTCGCGCGCGCCGCTCAGGCCGACCGGCTTGGTCAGTTGGCGCAGCTTTTCGACTGCGGCATCGACCTGCGCCGGGTTGCGGACCATGAACGACAGCACGCCGTCGGCGGTCGAAATGTCGCCGATGTCGATTGGCGAGTCCCCGCGACGAAGTTCGCTCGAAACATTATCCTCCATCGCCGCGACGCGCTGCTTGGCGGCATCGGCGGTGTCGGCCTCGAGGAGCAAATGTGAGCCGCCGGCGAGGTCGAGCCCGAGGTTGATCCGGCTGTGCGGCAGGCCGCCAGACCAGTGCGCGACCTGTTCCTTGGGGAAGAAGCTGGGGATCGAGAACAGGATGCCGACCAGAATCGCCAGACTGATCGTGATGACCTTCCAGCGTGGAAAATCCAGCATCAGTCGTTGGCCGGCTTCGTGTCGCGCGTGACGACGCCGTTGAGCGTCGACTTGACGGCCCGAACCTTGATCCCGGGCGCGATCTCGACCTCGACCTCGTCGTCCATGACCTTGGTCACGCGGCCCTTGATCCCGCCCCCGGTAATGACTTCATCGCCCTTCTTGACTGCGGTCAGCGTCGCCGCATGCGCCTTGGCGCGTGCCTGCTGCGGGCGGATCATCAGCACATAGAAGATGACGAACACAAGCAGCAGCGGAATCATCTGCATGAAAAAGTCGATGCCGCCGCCGGAAGTCGTTGGCGCTCCAGCGCTGGCGGCCTGCGCGGTGGCAAGGAGTGGGGCGATACTCATGAGGGGCAAGGTCTTTCTAATCGCCGGGCGGGGCCGAGACGGCCGCATCGCCGAATGAAGGCGCGCGCCTATCACGGACGCGGCGGGGCAGGCAAGCCGATGGGCACTCGTCCTTGCCATCGCGCAAGGCGGCGACTAGAGCGCGCCACGCTTGTCCTCAGGGTCAAGCCCGGTCGGGGCGTAGCGCAGCCTGGTAGCGCATCACACTGGGGGTGTGGGGGTCGCAGGTTCGAATCCTGTCGCCCCGACCATCATCCGAAAAGGACCGTCCCGGGGGACGGTTCCTTTCGGATGGTCCCGCAGCGAAGCGAAGGTTGAGTGTCGATCAAACCGGCCCGCCGCGCCGATTATACAGATGGATTGCCATCGCTGCCCCGACGATCGGCGCGATCAGGTTCACGAACGGGACCAGGAACATCGCGCTCACCAGCGTGCCCAACAGCCCCTGCTCGCCGCGCGTCGCCTTCAGCCACCCACGGCGCGATTCGCGGTCCCCGTGGCGCGCCGCCGCCAGCTCGGCGAGGTCGCGCCCGAAGGCGAGCCCGTTGACGATTACGAACAGTACCAGCGGCCCGATCCCGGTCACGATCAGCATCACGTAAAACGGCAACGCGATGAGGTTGAACAGAAGCACTCGCCCCGCCGACTTCAGCCCCATTGCAGCGCCTCGAGCGATCCCGATCGGCCGCGCGGCGGCGGCTGCCACGGGATAATGACGCTGCTCGACCGCAGCGGCGATTCGGTCGGCAAACCCCATCAGCACGCCCACTGCGACTCCGGGGAACAGGAACCATACGGCAGCCACCATCAGCAGTAGCGCGCCGAACCCACCCGTCCCCGCCCCCACCGGACAGCTGTCGAACCCGGCAAGATCGCACGGATCGCTCCCCGCGAGCAGCCATCCCGCGACCAGGCCGAGGATGATGAAAAGCAGCGCCGTCAGCGCTAGCGCCTGTATCAGAATGGCGAGGATTCTCCGGTCGGCCAGGTCACCGAACGCAAGGGTCGTGATGCGGATCATCTGCCTTTGTAACGCGTGAGCCGCGCCGCGCTATCCCTCGTCGCGGCGATCTGGCACGTCGATGACATGGTCAGACGCCGCACAGCCCGCCGCCGCTCGCGCCCACGCCGCCGGGGCTACGCGCGGTCGATCGCGCTGGCGATTGTCGCGTTGCCCCTTTTGTATCTTGCCGCCGCGCTGCTCGGATCGCTTGCCCCGCTCAATAGCGCGTGGCGCGAGCCCGCTGAAGGACAGAACGTCTATCTCATCTCCAACGGCACACACACCGACCTTATCCTTCCCGTCGCCGCTGCGGGGCTCGACTGGCGTCCGCTCCTGCCCCGAAGCGACTTCGCCGGTCCCGATCCAGCCGCTCGCTGGCTCGCGTTTGGGATGGGCGAGCGGCGGGTCTATCTGGAGACGCCTCGCTGGAGCGACATTACCGCCGCGACGATCTGGGCGGCGGCGAGCGGCGGCGAGCGGGTGATGCACGTCGAATGGATCACCGATCCCGCGTGGCACGCGCGCAAAATCCGGCTCCGGCCTGAGGAATATCGCCGCCTGTGGACCGCGATCCGCGCCAGCTTTCGCCTGAACGCGAACGGCCGGCCACAGCGCATCGACCATCCCGGCTACGGTCCCGCCGACGCCTTTTACCTTGGCGTCGGCCGCGCCAGCCTGCTCAGCACGTGCAACGTCTGGGTCGGCGACGAGCTTCGCCTCGCCGGCGTCCGCACCAGCCTGTGGAGCCCCTTCGCACAAGGGCTCGAGTGGCGGTATCGGCAGGCCGACTGACGCCACTTTCCCCGCCGCCCGTTCCATGCCAGCCTGTGCGGAACTTGGGGGGACTAACATGAATCAGGCCGCCGTTCCGATCGCCACGTTCCCTCGTGAGGCTTTTGGCCATCCGCGCGGGCTGTGGGTGCTTGCCGGAACCGAGCTGTGGGACCGCATCAGCTTCCACGGCATGCAGGCCATCCTCACCCTTTATCTGGTCAGCGAGCTGTTCCTTCCGGGCCACATCGAGCGTGTCGCCGGAATAGGGCCATTCCGCCACGCGGTCGAGACGCTGACCGGCCCGCTGTCGGTTCAAGCCTTCGCGACGCAAACCTTCGGCATTTATACTGCGATGGTCTACACTACACCGCTGATCGGCGGCGCCATCGGCGACCGCTGGCTTAGCCGCCGCATCGCCGTGTCGGCCGGAGCGCTATTGATGACCATAGGGCACTTCAGCCTTGCGTTTGACTGGTCGTTCCTCATCGGGATGGTCCTGCTCTCGCTTGGTGCGGGCCTGCTTCGCGCCAACCTGTTGCCACAGATAAAGGCGCTTTATCCATCGGGCGATCGGCGACAGGGCGATGCGTTCCAATGGTACGGGATGGCCGTAAATCTCGGGGCCTTTCTCGCGCCGCTGATCACTGGAGCGCTGGCCGCCTTCTACGGCTGGCACATCGGATTCGGCTTCGCTGGCTTCGGCATGCTGATCGGATTGATCGTCTATCTCGTCGGCCAGCGCGAATTGGCGGACGAGCCGCGGGTGGAGCGTACGGTGCGCGTGCGGCTGAGCGGCGATGAGCGGCGGCGGCTGGCAATATTGTTTGCGATAATGCCGCTGATCGTTTGTTTCTGGGTCGCACAAACGCAGATCTGGAACACCTACAACCTTTGGGTGCGTGACCATATCAACCTTCAGGTCGGACGATTCGAAGTACCCGTGCCGTGGCTCCAGTCACTGGATGGGCTCGCCCCATTCCTGTGCATGCCGCTACTGCTCGTGTTTTGGCGACGCCAAGGAGCGCGCGGGAGCGAGCCTGACTTGTTCGTCAAGCTTGGTATCGGCGCGATCCTGTTTGGCGCCTCCTTGCTCTTGCTGGTGCTCGCCTCCCATCCTTCGGGAAGCAGTGAGCGCGCACCGCTGGCGATCCCGATCGCCTTTCACTTCCTGTCGAACATCGGTTGGATCTTCTTCGCGCCGGTGGCGAACGCCTTAATCCAGACCCGCGCGCCAAGCGGTGCCCGCGGGCTGATGACGGGGGTCAATTATCTGACGGTCGCGGTGGCCAGCCTGATCAGCGGGCGCCTCGGAGGATTATACGAAACGATCCCGGCAGGCACTTTCTGGCTAATCCATGCCGCGATCGTCGCCGGGGCCGGGTTTGTCATCCTGCTGCTCGCGAGGCCGCTCGGGCGAGCACTGCCCGAGGCGAACGATGCGCCCAGTCACAGTACGTAGCGGCTCAGATCGGTATCCCGCGCGATCCCGGCAAGTTGCTGTTCGACGAATGCGCCGTCAACGCTTAGCGTTTCGCCCGAACGGTCTTCAGCCCCGAAGCTGATCTCCTCGAGCAGTTTCTCCATCACCGTCTGCAAGCGCCGCGCGCCGATATTCTCGAGACTAGCGTTGACCTCCGCCGCGACTTTCGCGATCGCGGCAATGCCCTCGTCGGTGAAGCTCACCCCGACCCCCTCGGTCGCCAGCAGCGCGGCATATTGCTCGGTCAGGCTCGCCTTGGTCGACGACAGAATGTGGACGAAGTCGGCCTCGGTCAGCGCCTTCAGTTCGACCCGGATCGGCAGCCGCCCCTGCAACTCGGGGAGCAGGTCCGACGGCTTGGCGATATGAAATGCCCCGCTCGCGATGAACAAGATATGGTCGGTCTTGATCGGCCCATATTTCGTCGCGACCGTCGTCCCCTCGATCAGCGGCAGCAGGTCGCGCTGCACGCCTTCACGGCTGACCGATCCACCGCGCACGTCGCTGACCGCGATCTTGTCGATCTCGTCGAGGAAGACGATGCCATTGGCCTCGGCGTCGGCCAGCGCGGCACGGTTCAAATCGTCGGGGTCAACGCGCTTGTCGGCCTCCTCCTCGAGCAGTTTCGCATAGGCTTCGGGCACCTTCAGCTTGCGCCGCTTCTTGGGCAACTGCCCCATCGCCTTGCCCATCATCTCGCTGAGGTTGATCATCTGCCCGCCGGGCATGTCGAACGGCATCTGAGGCGCTTCCGAAACCTCGATCTCGACCTCGCTGGCAGCAAGGCTCCCTTCCGCGAACCGCTGCCGGAACGCCGCGCGCGTCGCTTCCGACGAACCCTTCCCGGTCAGCGCGTCGAGCAAACGTTCCATCGCCGCCTCCTCAGCCCCGGCGCGCACCTTTTCGCGCCGCCGTTCGCGTTCCAGTCGCACCGCTTCCTCGACCAGGTCGCGCGCGATCTGCTCGACGTCGCGGCCGACATAGCCGACCTCGGTGAATTTGGTCGCCTCGACCTTGACGAACGGCGCGTCCGCGAGCTTCGCCAGCCGCCGCGCGATCTCGGTCTTGCCGCATCCGGTCGGCCCGATCATCAATATGTTCTTGGGCGTGACCTCGTCGCGCAACTCGGGCAACAGCCGCTGCCGCCGCCAGCGATTGCGAAGCGCCACCGCGACCGCGCGCTTGGCATCATGCTGGCCGACAATATGCTCATCGAGCGCGGCGACAATCGCCTTGGGAGTGAGCGCGTCGTTCATCCCACACTCTCCACTGTCAGCCGATCGTTGGTGAACACGCACACCTCGGCGGCAATAGCCATCGCCCGGCGCGCGAGTTTCTCCGGATCGGGCTCATAGTCCGCGAGCGCCTTGGCCGCAGCGAGCGCATAATTACCACCCGATCCGATCGCGGCAATTGCGACATTGTCGCCCGCCTCAGGCTCGAGCACGTCGCCGTTGCCGGTCAGGATCAGCATCACTTCGGCATCGGCGACGATCATCATCGCCTCCAAATTGCGCAGATATTTGTCGGTCCGCCAGTCCTTGGCGAGCTCGACCGCGGCGCGGAGCAATTGCCCGTTCGACGCCTCGAGCTTCTTCTCGAGCCGTTCGAACAAGGTGAACGCATCCGCGGTCGCCCCGGCAAACCCGCCGATCACCTTGCTCTCGGCCCCCAACCGGCGAACCTTCTTCGCATTGGGCTTCATCACGGTATTGCCCATGCTGACCTGCCCGTCGCCGGCGATCACCGTGCGCCCGTCCTTCCTCACGCCGAGGATCGTCGTGCCATGCCATTGTTCCATGGCGGCTAGGTGGGAAGCCGCACGCCGCTTCTCAAGCCGTCGGCGTTCCATCCTCGGCAAGGCCCTCCTCGACGTGGATCTGGCGTTCATGCGGTTGTCGGGCAGAAGCCACACGATGGCGTTGAAAACATAGAGCGAGATAGGTGCCAAGCAGCGCCGCGACCGGCGCCAGCGCCGCGAGCGTAGGTTCGGCACGAACGCAAATCTCGAGCACCATGATCGTGATCGCAATTGTGACCACGCCGTCGGTCAGGGCATTGAGACGGTCGGGTTTCATGGCATCGCGCTGTGCCGGTTCGCGCAGCGCCTTGCAGCTTCACGAGTCCGTCGCCGTTAGCTAGCCGACTTCCGTCGCGGCCCTCGCCCTTGCCCCGATCGCGGCGAGGTCGCGGTCTTCAGGCCCCGCGATCCATGTTCCTCCGACGCAGCTTACCGCTTCGAGCGCGAGCCAGTCGGGGGCGTTCTCGAGCCGGATCCCGCCCGTCGGGCAAAACCGCAGCTCGGGAAACGGCCCGCTCAGCGCCTTGAGCGCAGGTCGTCCGCCCGAAGCCTCTGCGGGGAAGAATTTGAATCGCGTAAGCCCCATGTCGAGCCCACGCATAATGTCGCCGGCGGTCGCGATCCCGGGCAGGAACGGCACCCCGCTGGCGATCGCCGCGCGTCCGAGCGGCTCGGTTAGCCCCGGCGCGACAATGAATTTCGCGCCTGCGTCGATTGCCTCGTCGAGCATTTTCGGGTCGCGCACTGTCCCAGCGCCGACGATCGCGCCGGTGACGCCAGCCATGGTGTGCAACGCATCGAGCGCCCACGGTGTGCGCAGCGTCACTTCGATAACCGGCAGCCCTGCGGCGACCAGCGTCTCGGCAAGCGCGGCCGGGTCGAGCTCATCACCGAGTACTAGTACCGGGATCACCGGCGCCATGTTCATCAGGTCGTCGATCGTCATTGATACACCTTCGCGAAGGCAGCGGCGGCGCCGAGCAGGCCGGGCTGGGGGTGGGTGATGAGCTTAACCGGCATCGCTTCCATCCGCCGTTCGAAGCGGCCCTTTGCGACGAAGCGCGTCTCGAACCCTGATTTCGGGAGGTGGTCGCGCAGCCGCAAACCCAGCCCACCGGCGATGACGACGGCGTTCGCCCCATGCGCCAGCGCCAGGTCGCCCGCAACCGCGCCGAGGATCAGGCAGAAACGATCGAGCGCCGCCGCGGCGAGACTGTCGCTGCCCTCGAGCGCCGCCGACCACAGTTCCTTGTCGTCGCGCGGAATAAGCGGCTGTCCCTCGACCGCAGCCAAGGCGGCATGGATGTTCGTCAGCCCGCTCCCGCACGCGACGCGCTCGACCGACACGCGCCGGAAACTTTGCCGCAAATGCGCGAGGATCTTGTCCTCGAGCGAATCGAGGGGCGCGAAATCGACATGGCCACCCTCGGTTTCGATGACGTGCACATGGCCATCACACCGAAGAAGCGCGGCGACGCCGAGCCCCGTGCCGGGACCCATCACGCTCGTCACCCCGTCGCGCGGAAGCGGTTCGCTCGGCCCAAACAAATTGAGGAAGTCGTCGTCGCGAAGTTCCGCCACGGCATGCGCCACCGCGCCGAAATCATTGACGATGACGTGGCGCTCGACCCCCAGCTTTTCCTCCATCAACGCCGGGCGAATGACCCACGGATTGTTGGTCAGCTTGAGCAGCTCGCCGCCGACCGGCCCGGCGAACGCCATGCCGAGCTCGGTCGGCAGCGGGCGGTCAAGGTGCGTCCCGAACTCCTGCCACGCGGTCTGGAAACTGGCGTGCTCAGCGGTTTTGAGCGTCACCGGCTCGTGCAGCTTGACGACATGCCCGCCGTCGATTTCGGCCAGCGCGAACCGGGCGTGCGTCCCGCCGATGTCGGCAACCGCGATCGTGCGGCTCATACCGGCACCACCTCCGCACCGACCGCTCCCTCGCCCTCCATTGCCGCGAGCATCGCCGAGGCGCCGCGCTCGGCATCGTCACAGGTGCCCCGCATCAACGCGAACAGCTCGCGACCCGTGCCCATCGGGTAGGGCGGCGCAATGGCCGGCTGGCGGCTGGCAAGGTCGACCCCGACGGCCTCGATCACCCCGTCGTCGGCGCTCATCCGCACCCGGTCGCCATCGCGCAATCGCGACAACGGCCCGCCGCCGAGCGCTTCGGGCGAGCAATGGATCGCGGCGGGCACCTTGCCGCTCGCCCCCGACATGCGTCCATCCGTCAGCAACGCAACGCGGAACCCGCGGTCCTGGAGCACGCCCAGCGCCGGCGTCAATTTGTGCAATTCGGGCATACCATTGGCGCGCGGCCCCTGAAAGCGGACGACCACCACCACGTCGCGCTGGAGCTCGCCCGCCTGGAACGCGGCGAGCACCGATTGCTGGTCGTGAAACACCCGTGCCTCGGCCTCGATCGTCCACCGCGAAGGATCGACCGCGCTGGTCTTGATCACCGCGCGGCCAAGGTTACCCTGAAGCAACCGCATGCCGCCATCGGCTGAGAACGGCGTGGCAACGGGGCGGAGCATCGTATCGTCCTTGCTCTCGGTCTCGCGCACCCAGCCGAGACTGTCACTGTTGAGCACTGGTGTCGCGCCATGCTCGGCCAGGCTGTCCCCGCCCGCCGTCAGCACATCGCCATGGAGCAGCCCCGCCCCGAGCAGCTCATTGGTCACAAACGCAATCCCGCCCGCCTCATGGAACCCGTTCACGTCGCCCGAGCCATTGGGATAAATCCGCGCGATCAGCGGCACCGCCGCCGATAATGCATCGAGATCGGTCCAGTCGATGACAATCCCCGCCGCGCGCGCAATTGCCGGCAGGTGGATCGTGTGGTTGGTCGATCCCCCCGTCGCCAGCAGCCCAACCGCCGCGTTAACGATCGCCCGCTCGTCGACGACATGCCCGAGCGGCCGCTGCGACCCCTTCGCGAGATCCGCCAGCCGATGCACCGCCGCCCGCGTCAACGCCTGCCTAAGCGGCGTATTGGGATAAATGAACGCCGCACCGGGAATGTGCAGCCCCATCAGCTCCATCATCATCTGGTTCGAGTTCGCAGTCCCGTAGAAAGTACAGGTCCCGGGCGAATGATAGCTCGCCGATTCGCTCGCCAACAATTCGTCGCGGCCAACCTTTCCTTCTGCGAACAATTGCCGGACTCGCTGCTTTTCCTTGTTGGCGAGCCCGCTCGGCATCGGTCCCGCCGGGATCAGCAGCGCCGGCAAATGCCCGAACCTCAGCGCTCCGATCAACAGCCCCGGAACAATCTTGTCGCAAATCCCGAGCATCGCGACCGCGTCGAACATGCCGTGCGACAGTGCGATCACCGTCCCCATCGCGATATTGTCGCGGCTGAACAGGGACAAATCCATCCCCTCCTGCCCTTGCGTCACCCCGTCGCACATCGCCGGAACTCCGCCCGCGACCTGCGCCGTTGCGCCGACTTCGCGCGCGAAAATCTTGATCTGCTCGGGGTAGCGGCCATAGGGCTGGTGCGCCGACAGCATGTCGTTGAACGCCGTCACGATCCCGATATTCGGCCCGGCAATCGCCTTGATCGCGGGCTTGTCCTCCCCCGACGCGGCAAAGCCATGCGCGAAATTCCCACATGACAGACGTGGCCGCCGCAGACCGTGATCGGCTTCCTGCGCGATCAAATCGAGATAGCGCCGCCGCGTGGGGCGAGACCGGGCGATGATCCGCTCCGTCACCGCCATCACGCGCGCATCAGTCATTCCAGCTCACTCCGTTGCGCTCGGCCAGCGCGATCGCCGCCGACGGCCCCCAGTTGCCCGAGGCATAGGGTTTGGGCACCATTCCCGCCGCTTCCCACGCCGCGCGGACCCCGTCGATCCACTGCCACTGCGCCTCGACCTCGTCGCGCCGAACGAACAACGTCGGCTCGCCCTCGACCAGGTCGAGCAGCAGCCGTTCATAGGCTATCCGCCGCCGCGTGTCGCTGAACGCATCGTCGCGCCCGATTCCCAGGTGAACCTCGCGCAGCTTGACCCCGCCCCGGTCGAGCCCGGGCACCTTGGCCATTAGCGACAGCTCGATATTCTCGTCGGGCTGGATCGCGATCGTCAGCTTGTTGGGCGTCGTGGTCGCGCCCCGCGTGTGAAACATCGAGTGCGGAACGCATTTGAACTGGATGACGATCTCGGTCCGCCGGTCGGGCAACCGCTTGCCCGTGCGCAGATAGAACGGCACCCCGGCCCAGCGCCAATTGTCGACATAGGCCTGCAGCGCAACGAAGGTTTCGGTGGTCGATCCCTTGCCCAGCTCCTCGGCATAGGCCGGAACCGGCTTGCTGCCGACCGCGCCCGCGCCATATTGCCCGATCACCACCCGGCTCGCCGCATCGGCGGCGGTTACCGGCCGCAGCGACCTCAGCACCTTGACCTTCTCGTCGCGCACTGCGGTCGCGTCAAAGCTCGCCGGCGGCTCCATCGCGACCAGCGCGAGCAGCTGCAGCATATGGTTCTGGACCATGTCGCGAAGCGCGCCCGCTCCGTCATAATAATCGCCGCGCCCTTCAAGCCCGATCGTCTCCGACACGGTGATCTGGACATGGTCGATCGTCGCGCTGGTCCACAGCGGCTCGAACATCACATTGGCAAAGCGCAGCGCAAGCAGGTTCTGCACTGTCTCCTTGCCAAGATAATGGTCGATGCGGAACGTCTGCGCCTCGCTGAACGCGCCCGCGACGGCGTCATTGATCGCCCGGCTCGAAGCGAGGTCCGACCCCAATGGCTTCTCGAGTGCCAGCCGCACCTCCTCCCCGGTCAGCCCAGCCGCTGCCAGCCCGTCGATCGTTGCCTTGAACAGCGACGGCGCGGTCGAGAGGAAGATCGCCACCCCGCCCGACGTGTCGCCGACGACCTCTTCCAGGCGGTGAAAACCCGCGGTGTCGGTCGCGTCGAGCGGGACATAGTGGACCCGCTCGAGGAACCGCGCGACCCGCTCCTCGTCGAACAGCGCCTCGGGCACGTGGTCGCGGATCGCCGCCAGCGAATGCTCGCGAAAGGCGGCGTCATCCTGCTTGGTCCGCGCCGTCCCGATGATCCGCAATGCCGGCGGCAGCAGCCCGTCGCAATCTAGCCCGTAGAGCGACGGCAACAACATCCGCGCGGCGAGGTCGCCGGTTGCGCCGAACAGGATCAGGGTCGAAGCGGTCGCGGTCATTGCCATCCTTCAAACGCTCGCGCCCACCTCGCCGAGCACGGCGAGATGGGACGGGAAATTGCTTGCGCAGCCTTCGACGAACTTGTCGACCCGTGCCATGTCGACTTGTGCCGCAGCCCCAGTCGCAGGCACCATCCGGTCGGGAAAATTACCATAGCCAGCGAGCAGACAGTGCCAGCTAGCTGCGGTGTAAATGTCATCGATCCCCTGCCGCGCGATTTCTTCCTCGAGGCTCGCGCCCGTGAACCAGGCGCTGAAGATGTCTTTAAGGCTCTCGGAAAGCTCGTCATGTCCAGTGGCATCCCGCCAATAAGGCGAATCGGCCCGCCGCGCGGCGCGATAATGGCACACCAGATAATCGCGAATTCCCTCATACCGACGAGCGATCGCGGCATTGAACCCTGCACGCGTCGCCACCGTATTTGCCTCGGCATCAATTGTCCTGATGAACCGCTCGACGGTCGCCAGCACGACATGAAGCGCGGTCGCCTCAAGCGGCTCGACAAACCCCTGCGCCAGCCCGATCGCGAGGCAATTTTCGACCCAGCTCCGCTCAACTCGCCCGACACGCATCTTCAGGTGCCGCACCGCGCACTCACCCGGCAGGCCGAGAAGCTCCAGCAACTCCGCCGCCGCCGCGTCGCGGTCGATGTATTTCGATGAATAGACATAGCCATTGCCCGCGCGATTGGTCAGCGGGATATGCCAGGCCCACCCCGCTGACAGCGCGGTCGCGCGCGTACACACCCCCGGCCCGTCGCCCGGCAGCGGGGTTGGCACCACCACCGCGCTGTCGTTGAACAAATTCGCCTCGAACGACCGATGCGGCTCGCCCAGCGCGCCTTCGATAATCACCGCACGGAACCCGCTCGCGTCGACGAACAGTTGGGCCTCGAACCGTCGCCCATCCTCGGCGACCAGCGCCGCGACCGCGCCGTCTTCGTTCATCACGACCTCGGCGATCTTTGCGTCGATATGGACCACCCCCCGCGCGCAAGCCACCTCGCGCAGATAGGCGCCGACCAGGCCCGCATCGAAATGATAGCCATAGCCGACGTCGAACGGGAAATTATCCGGCGCGACCGGCGCCCGGCCATCCCGAGCGAGCGCCGCCGGGATATAAAAACGGTCGGGATGCGCGACCACGTCATGCCCACCCCGCCGAGCATAGGCGTTGAAAAAGAATTGAGAACTTGTGTGCCTGTCGAGCGCGGTCGGGAAGGGATGGAAATAGCGCTCATATCCCGGCGCGTCGGACCAGCCATCGAACGCGATCCCGGTCTTGAACGTCGCATTGCAACGCGGCATCCACTCCGCCTCGGCGATGCCCAGATCGTCGAAGAACGCCTTCAGCTGCGGCGTCGATCCCTCGCCCACTCCGATGATGCCGATGTCGCTCGATTCGATTAGCGTGACCTGTGTCCCACTGCCACCCCAATGATGCTGGAACAGGCACGCCGCCATCCACCCGGCGGTCCCGCCGCCAAGGATAATGATGCTTGCCGGCCGCTTCATCGGCGCGTTTTCATCGACCGAGCGAGACGAACCGCACCGCCGCGCCGCCACCCGGCGCGATTCGCAGCGCCAGCCGGTCGCCCGCGCTCACCTTGCGCTGTTCGATCACGATCGCCCGCGGATTGGTGCGATAGTCGGCAGTGTCGCCGTCGCGATAAATCTCGGCGCGCCAGCGGCCCTCGCCGAGGAATCCCAGCGGCACGTCGAAGTGGCGCTCCTGCTCGTCCCCCACCGCTCCGACAAACCATTCATTCTTGCCTCTGGTCTTGCGCGCGATGACCGCAAGATCGCCGACCTCGCCTGCCAGCACCTTGGTATCGTCCCAATCGACCGCAACATCCTTGATGAACTGCAGCGGCCCCGGATTGGCGGCGAGGTTCTCGGGCAGGTCCGCCGCCATCTGGATCGGCGAGTAGATTACCACATACAGCGCGAGTTGCTTGGCCAGCGTCGACAGGATCGGCGTATTGCCGCGCCCCATCAGGCTCAGCACGCCCGGGGTGAAATCCATCGGCCCCGACAGCATCCGCGTGAACACCAGATTGGCCTCATGCTCGGGCGGGTTCTTGGGCACTCCCCACGCGTTATACTCCATCCCCCGCTGGCCCTCGCGGCTGATCCAGCTCGGGTAGGTCCGGCGAAGCCCGGTGTCCTTGACCGGCTCGTGCGCGTCGATCGCGATGTGGCGCTTGGCAGCTTCGGTGACGACCTTGAGATGATGCCGCACCATCACCTGGCCCTCATGCCATTCAAAGCGCGGCTTGCCGTCTGGACCGACCGCCTGCACCCCGCCCGCGTCGGACACATAGCCGGTCTTGATCGCGTCGACGCCCAGCTTCTGGAACATGTCGAACCCGGCGCCCATGCGCGGCTCGTACCACGCGATGTTGGCGCTGGTCTCGTTGTGACCGATGAAGTGCACCCCCTTCTTGAGGCCGTAAGCGACCACCCCGGGCAAATCGAAATCGGGATAGGCCTCGGTGAAGCTGAAGGTATCGCCATTGGCGAACCAGTCGCCATCCCAGCCCTTGTTCCACCCTTCGACCAGCAGGCCGGTGAACTCGTTGGCCGCGGCGAAATCGATCATCTTGCGGGCATAGGCGGTCGTCGCGCCATGCTTCGCCCCCGACGCCCAACTTTGCGTGTCGAGGTGCATTCCCCACCAGATACCGACATATTTGCGCGGCTTCACCCAGCTTACGTCGCCCAGCTTGTTGGGCTCGTTTAGATTGAGGATTTCGACATTGGCGGCATAGAGCGATGGTGCGTCGCCGGTGATCAGCATCACCCGCCACGGCGTCACGAACGGCGTGTCGCGCGTTACCTTCGGCCCGCTCGACGAAGGCGTCAGCACTGCCTTGAGCAACCCGCCTTGGACCTTGGCGATGTTCATCCCCGAATAATCGACCAGCGCAGCCTCGTGGAACGCAATGTGCGTCCCGTCGCTCGGGCGGATCGTCATCGGGGTCTGGGCGATCCCGATCTCGCTGATCTTCGTGCGATTATAGAGATATTCCTCGCGGTTACTTTCGAATGCCGTGTCCCACCACGCCTCGCCATCGCCGACCACGCGGAACTGGGTCAGCTCTTCGGCGATATTGGCGGTTGCCAGATTGGGCTGGCGCGGGAATTCGATTCGGAACGCGACGGCGTCATCGAACAACCGCGCCACGACCCGCATCCGACGGTGGAGCTTGCTGCCCTCTTCGAACGTCGCGGAGACCTCGTTGTAGTGGTTACGCACCCGCCGCCACTCGCCCCACGGCTGCTCCCACGTCTCGTCGAACGACCGCGTGGCCTGGTCGACCAGCTTGAAGTTGCGCAGCATCTGCGGCGCGTCGGTAAACAGGAAACCGAGCTGCGAATCGCCGATCAGTGGCTTGCCATTTCGCGTCACCGAATAATTGACCCGGCCCTCACCCCCGGCCCCGATCTGATAAGCAATTTCCCCGTTCGGCGATCTAGCCTGCACTGGCACGTCCGCCAGCGCGGGGCTTGCCAAAAGTGCGATAAGGGTGGTCAGGACCAGTGCAATCTTGAACATCAGACTTCCTCGATGACCGCACCATAGGGGCCGAGCGCCTCGCTCCGGATTTCATTGGCACATGCGATTGTGGTCCCCGCGGGTGACCAGGTGATCGATGTGGGCGACAGGTTAAAGCTGCAGCGCAGCCGCTCATCCCCATGAATTCGATTGAAAATGAGCAGCTGTTCGCCCGCCTCGACAATCTTGATCGCGCCCCAACGAAGCGCCGCCCGCCTGCGGCGAAGGCTGAGCACCACCCTAGTCGCGGCAAGAATCGAACTCGGGTCCTGCTCCTGCCAGTCGACCGCCAGCGCGGCATGTTCGGCCCCGACCGGAAGCCATGGCAAACCCTTTGAGAAACCGAGGTTTTCCTTATTCGAACACCATGGCATCGGCGTCCGCACGCCGTCGCGGCTCAACGTCTGCGGCCAGTTCGCGATGGCCTCGGGATCCTTCAGCTGGTTGAACGGCACCTCCACCTGGGTCAGGCCAAGCTCTTCTCCCTGATAAAGAATGATCGTTCCACGCATCGACGCCAGCAGCAACAACTTCATCCGGGCAAACGCCTGATGATGCTCGGCTGCGGCCCACCGCGACACCGCGCGCGGCGCGTCATGATTCTCGAACGCCCAACTCGGCCAGCCAACGCCTGGACCGTCTGGCCATGACGAAGCAGCCTTGGCGACCAGCGCCGGGGTCAGTTCGTTTGCATAAAGAAAGTCAAACCCATAAGCGCTGTCGAGCCGACGCTTACCCTTTGTAAACTCGTGCATTTCCGAAAGCGCAAGCTCGCCCCCGACTTCGGCAAGCGCAAACGCGCCAGGAAATTCGTCGAGCACTGTGCGCAGTCGCTCAAGGAAATCCACGATGTCGGGATGCGACTGGTTGTGGAGGTGCTGCTGAAAATCAAACGGGCGGGTTCGCTTGCCCCCCGGCAGCGCCGGTGGGTTATCCGTCATCGCGGGATCGTGCATTGCGAAGTTGATCGCGTCGATCCTGAAGCCATCGACCCCCCGCTCAAGCCAAAAGCGAGCGACGTCGAGCAGCGCGTCCTGCACGGCCGGATTGTGGACATTGAGATCGGGCTGCTCGGGCAGGAAATTGTGAAAATAATATTGGCCGCGCCGCGCATCCCAGGTCCAGCTCGGCCCGCCAAACACCGACTGCCAATTATTCGGTGGAGATCCGTCGAGTTTTGCGTCGGCCCACACATACCAATCGGCGTGATCACCACTGTGATGCGCTCTGCTCGCAGCGAACCACGGGTGCTGGTCGGAGGAATGCGAATAGACCTGGTCGATGATCAACTTCAGGCCGAGCGCATGGGCGCGAGCGACCATCGCGTCGAAGTCGGCGAGCGTCCCGAAGATGGGGTCAATCCCGCGGTAATCGGCGACGTCGTAGCCGAAGTCGCGCTGTGGCGAGGTGAAGAAGGGTGAGATCCACACGCAATCCACACCAAGGCTCGCGACATGGTCAAGGTGCGCGGTAATGCCGGCAAGATCGCCAATCCCGTCGCCATTGCTGTCGGCGAAACTGCGCGGATAGATCTGATAGATTGCGGCGCCCTTCCACCAGGGGGCGGGGTCCAAGCTCGCCTTGGCGGCAATCAGTGTTTCAGCGAGTGACATGACAGACCGCATACCCGAGGGAAGGAAGAGTGACACGGACGCTACCCGGCGCTTGCGCGGTTGGCGCGCAAGTGCCGATGGCGGCGGTGAACGCGGCTGAGCGCGTCTCAACGGTGACATTCTGGTCGATGGGTGAGGTGCTGCTGTTGAACAGCAACAAGGTTTCATCGCCATTGGCCGGGTTGAACCGCGACACAGCGAACAGCCCGGGCTTGTCCGATGCGTATCGGATGCGCTGGAGTCCGCGAGTCAGCGCCGTCGATGCGGTGCGAATTCGCGTTAGCTGGCCGATCGCGAGGTAGAGCGGATGACCGGTGTCAAAGTGCGCGGCTGAGGCCGGTGCGGTCGTCCCGATCAGTGCATCGGCATTGTAACTCGCCACCCTGCTCGCGAACATGTCCTGCCGCGCCGCCTGATCGCCGCCGGTTCCGGCAAAGCCTTGCTCGTCCCCGGCATAAATCGTTGGTACCCCGCGCAAGGTCAGGAGCATCGCATAGCCAAGCTCGACGCGCTGGCGCTGCTCGGCGTCGCTCGCTTGCGGGAAGGCTTTTCGCACGAAATAGCCGAACCGGCCCATGTCGTGATTGTCGAGAAAAGTGACCTGGCGAAGCGCGCCTTCAGCACCGCCTTCGTAGAGCGGGTCGGCGGCGAATAGTTTCGCCAATAGGTCGGTGCCGGCACTCCCCGCGACCACCGCCTTGACTGCCGCTGCGAAGGAGAAATCGAGCATCGCTGGCAGCTTTGCTTCGCGAGTGTGGACTGCAGTGTGCGCCGGATCCATGTCTTCAGTGAAGGCCTCGCCGAAGATGTGGAAGTTGGGAATGGCGCGCGCCTTTGCTCGCGCGACCATGGCGGGCGCGAACGCTGCCCAGAATTCCGGGTTTACGTGCTGCTCAGTGTCGATGCGGAAACCGTCGATGCCGAAGCGGTCGATCCACTGGCCATAAATGTCGATCATGCCCGCAACGACGTCCGGGTTCTCGGTGAACAGGTCGTCGAGCCCTGAAAAATCGCCTTGCTGCGCGGATTCACCCTTGAAGGTCGAGTTGCCGCGGTTGTGATAGTAAGCAGGGTTATTGAGCCAGGCCGGTACCTTGACGCCGCGCTCGGCGACCGGGACGGTTACCGTATAGGCGTAATCATGATCGGTCAGCCGGGCGAAATTCTCCGCGCTGCCGTCGTGCTCACCGGTGAAACCCTGGTTGATCGGCTTGCCCGCCACGCCGCCGCGCCGCTGATAGGGATAGTCGGCGATGCTGCGGTAGGGGCACTCGCCCTTCCCTTGGCATTCGGCGAACTGGATTACATCGGCGGTGTGGTTGGCGATGATGTCCATATAGACCTTCATCCCCCGCGCGTGCGCCGCGGCCACGAGCGCGGCGAAGTCGGCGTCGGTGCCAAGGTGCGGGTCGACGTGCGTGAAGTCGGTCACCCAGTAACCGTGATAGCCCGCACTCTCGTGCCCGGGCGATCCCTGCACCGGTTTGTTGCGAAACACCGGCGACAACCACACTGCAGTTGCGCCAAGTCCCTGGATGTAGTCGAGGTGGCTGATCACGCCTTTCAAGTCGCCGCCGTGGTAGAAACCCTTGTCGGCGGGGTCGAAGCCGGTGTGCAGCCGGTCACCCTTCAAACCGCCGCGATCGTTGGCGCGATCGGCATTGTCGAACCGGTCTGGGAGGAGAAAATAGATCACCTCGTCCTGCGGCAGGCGGGCGCGGAGGTCGGCCAGCGGGACGGTCGCCGGGGCGGTAGTCGAGGCCGCTAGCAGCGCGACAAAAGCGGAGGAAAGCAATAACTTCACGCTGTCTGGGCCGCGCCATGACTGTGCAAGAATTGCGTATGTGTCGGCATCTGTTTCGCTTCACGACGCATCAACGACTCCCAGGTTTCCATATAGCTCGCCAGGTCACCGGGCTCGACCGAATCGGCCAGTGGATGATGGGCCGCGGGTTCGATCCCCTGCCCCACCAGCACCTGCAGCCAGCCGACTTCGGTGAACAGATCGTCCGAGGTGCGGAAGATGTGCCCCGCCTCGCGGAACAGCTCGATTTTGTGCGCCAGGCTGTCGGGGATCGGCATCGCCGCACAGTGCCGCCAGAAGGGCGTGTCGTCGCGCGTCGTCGCCTTGTAGTGCAGCACGAGGAAGTCTCGGATCGACTCATATTCGAGTGCCGTCTGCCGATTATATTCGTCAATTACCGCTGTCGGGATGCGCCCCTCAGGAAGCATCTTGATCAGCCGCGACAACCCTGCTTGGATGAGATGGATGCTGGTCGATTCAAGCGGCTCCATGAATCCAGAGGCAAGCCCCAATGCGACGACATTCCTGTTCCAGCATTTGCGGCGCCGACCGGTAACAAAACGCAGCAGCCTTGGTTCGGCTTGCGCCTCGCCGTCGAGGTTGGCGAGCAGCGTCTCGCGCACCTCGTCGTGGGTCGTGAAGGCGTCGCAGAAAACATAGCCGTTGCCGATGCGATGCTGCAGCGGGATGCGCCACTGCCATCCTGCCATGCGCGCCGTCGAACGCGTGTAGGGGTTCGGTGCGCCGCCGCTGGCGCACGGCACCGCCATCGCCCTGTTGGCGGGCAAATAATTGGACCAATCGTCATAGCCGGTGGCGAGCGCGCCCTCGATTAACAGCCCGCGGAAGCCCGAGCAGTCGATGAACAGGTCGCCGCCAATGCTTCGCCCGTCATCGAGCACCAGCGCGATGACATCTCCGCTCTCGCCGTCGAGCGGCACATCGGCGATCTTGCCTTCGATCCGCTCGACACCGCGCTCCTCGGCGAAGCGGCGAAGGTAAGCAGCGTAGAGCATCGCGTCGAAGTGGAACGCATAGGGCATAGCCGGGACGACGTCGGTCGTCTTGAGCGGCCCGCGCTGCATTCGCCCGTCGCGCGCGGCAATTTCATTAAGCGAATAATGGCCGAGTTCGTCTGCAACGCCCAACTGGCGCGCGCGGTGCCAGTAATGCTGAAAGGGCACGATACCGATGTCGCGCCCGATATCTCCGAACGCGTGCATGTAGCGCGAACCCAAATGCGACCAGTCGACGAACTCGATGCCGAGCTTGTAGGTCGCCTGTGTCGCGCGGACAAACTCGTCCTCATCGATCCCAAGCGCCTGGTTGTAGAGGTTGATCTGCGGGATGGTCGCTTCGCCGACCCCGACCGTGCCGATTTCCTCGGACTCGACCAGCGTCACGCGATAGCCACGCTGGCCGAACGACGACAGCAGCGCCGCTGCCATCCATCCCGCGGTCCCGCCGCCTGCAATCACGATGTGGGTCTGGTGACCGGTCACGGATCTTTCCGACCAAGGATGGCGCCGACGGCCGCCGCCATGCCGATTGTGCCGTTATCCGAAGCAAGCAGGGCGAGCAATGCCCGCCCCGATGCCATCAGAATTTGTACGCAAGACCAAGATAAAAGTCGCGACCGTAGTGCTGGTATTCCCGAACCTGCCGAACGTCACCAAGTTCATACGTTACGAATGGCCGGTCGGTGATATTCTTGGCTTGGGCCAGGATCGAGAGGCCCTGGAGTGCCGTACCCTTTTGAAATTCGTAACCGATCTGAGCGTCGAGGATGCCCTCGGGCTTGGCGATGCGGAACTCTGGGCTCGCTGACAGGCCGGAAATCTCGGCGAGGAACTTGGACCGGTACCGATAGCTTACCCGCGCCTGGAAGCCGTTCTTTTCATAATAGGCCTCTGCCGTGCCGACATATTTTGACTGACCCGGAATGGTGATCGCCGCCGGGCTGTTGGCATAGCGCACCTTGCTGTTGACGTGACTGACGCTGCCGAAGAACCCAAATCCTTCAAGCGCGTGACTGAAATTGCTGAAGGGCAGCGACAACGTAACTTCCTGGCCCAGAATATGGCCTTTGCCGGTGTTTGCCGGGAATGAAAGCCGCCCCAGTTTCGTCCCGATGGGACCAACACTTGCCGGCAGATTGTTCGCAATTCCAGAGAAGTCGAACACCGACGAGTTGTTCGGATCAACGAACTTGGTCAGCTTCTTGTAGAAGCCGGTCAGCGCGACGTAGCCGCCCTTCTGGAAATAATGCTCAAGCGACCCGTCGAAATTGAGCGAGCGATAGGGTTGCAACGCGGGGTTGCCGCCGCTCGAACTGAACGCGCTGTTGGCAGGGTCTGTCGAGGCCAGCTTCGTGAAATCGACGCTGACGTTCTGGGTCACGCGCTCCTGGTCCATCCGCGGCCGGATCATCGTCTTCGAGATGCCGGTCTTGAGGAAGGTATCGCGAGCAAAATTGAACGATAGCGCTATACTGGGAAGCACGTCGGTGAAGCTCGTCCCGCCGGTTGCATCGACGAACGTCACGGTCGGAACACCGCCGATTGTCGCCAGATTCGCCAACCGACCGGATGACGATTGCTTGGTGTGGACAACCTGCACCCCGACCGCCCCCGTAACCGGGACAGCGCCAAGATCCCCGTCGATGTTCACCTGGGCGTAGCCAGTAAGCACCTTTTCCGTGACGTTATAATCGCGTGCCAGCGAGTCCGGACGATTGTCGAACTCCGAGTCATAGACGTTGTTGTACAGGTACGTGGGGTTAAGCGCGATCATCGACGGAACGCCGAGATACGCCAGGGGCACCGTACCGATGATCGCCGCTGCGGGGATCGGCGCAGATGTTGCCTGACCGCTCGCGAGCGTGCAGCTTGGATTGCCATCCTTGGGACACAGGAAATAGCTCTTGTAGCGGCTGTCCTTGCTGCGCCGTGAGTAATTGGCACCGACTTCCCAGCTCTTCAGCATGCCTTGGCCAAACTGGCCGTCGAGGCTGGCGCGGAGCGATTTCAGGTCATCCTTGAAATCGGGACGATTGAGGAAGCCTGCCTGAACGACGGTAGCCGTCCCATTATAACCCCAGCCTCGCGGATCGGTTATGACGAGATTGGCCGGATTGCCGTAATCCAGGGTCGGGACAATGTCGTAGGTCCCATTGTCGTTGAGCGTAATGCGGATCGTGTCCTTGGCACCGCTCTGATTGTAGCCCGTGCCGGTGTAGTTTTCGAGCAGGAAGTCCGTGCGCTTGGCGCGCGACCAGCTGCCGTCGACCGTCAAATTGATCTTGTCGGTTATGCCGAACACGTTGTTGAGGCCAATTGAGAGATTGTTGGCGGTGCGCTTGTTGTAGTCGTTGCGAACGACCCCGACGACATTCGAAACGGTCGCAGCGGTGATCAAACCATCGACTACGGTGGTGTTGCTGACCGTGGTGTTTGCGCCCCAGCCCGGATTGATTGGGAACTCGATCCCGCGCAGATACTGGGTCTCCTTGAACTTCGAGTAAAGCACGTCGAGCGTTGTGTGCATCCGGTCGCTGGGCCGGAATTCAAGCGTGCCCACGGCGCCCGTCCGCTCGAGGATGCTCGACTGCACATATGGCTTCGCGCCACCAAGGATCTTGGCGCAAGTCGTGCTCCCCGGTGCGGCAAAGGCGATACAACCATTGGGGTTTGTCACCGGAACCTTGAGGCTGTCGCTCGAGCCGTTCGGGAAGCCCCAGGCGCCATAACGCTCGTTCTGCGTTGGGGAGGATGTCTTGGAAACGCCGATCGCGATGCCAATCGTATCATCGGCAAACTTGTCGACGTAGGTAGCCGACGCGCGGTAGCCAAAGCGGTTACCGTCCGGATTGAGCTTCTTCTGACTGTTCATCTGGCCGCGCAACTGGACCGCGACAGTGCGCTTTTCTGACAGCGGGCGAAGCATGCGCAGGTCGACGGTGCCGGAGATGCCCGAGGGCAGGACGGCGGCGTTCGCGGACTTGTAGACGACCACGTTGCGGAAGAATTCCGACGGATACTGATCATATTCCACGCCGCGGTTGTCACCGACGGTGACCTGCTCGCGGCCGTTGAGTAGAGTCACGCCGAAGTCCGGGCCAAGGCCGCGGATCGAGAGGCGCTGGTCGCGACCTTCGAGCCGCTGGGCGGTAACCCCGGGCAGGCGCGCCAGGCTGTCGGCGATCGACACGTCGGGCAGCTTGCCGATGTCTTCGGCCGAAATTGCTTCGACGATGACCGAATTGTTGCGCTTGATCTTTTCCGAGGCGGCAAGCGAGGCGCGAATGCCGGTGACGATGATTGCGCCATCATCAGGCACAGTGGCCGGGGCGGCGGCGGGAGACGGCGTCTGGTCGGCCTGACCGACCTGCGGGCCAGTCGGCTGGGTCGTACCTGGCGCGACACTGGTCTGCCCAAGGGCCGGGCTGGCGAGCGCGAGCGCCAAGCCGATAGCCGTGGTCGAAGTAAGCGAACGCGAGAAATTCGTCATCGGTAAATCCCCTCCAGCCGGCCGTGACAGCCTGACCTCCGCCATTGCGGACGAGTGACACTTGCCTGATGCGATCCCTGCCGTCGCTATACATACGTATGCAGGGTCGCTAGGCTGCTTGGGGCGGACTGGTTGTGGCCCGCTTGCAACGATTGTCGCCGGTCAATCCATGGTTCAGCGTCGCCCCACTTCGTTCGACATCGCCGAGCTTGCCGGCGTATCGCAGCCGACCGTGTCGCGCGCGTTGTCGGGCAATTCCTCGGTCAGTGCCGAAACCAGAGCGCGCGTCCTGGCCGCCGCCGAGCGACTCCAGTATAAGGTCGATAAGAATGCCTCGGGGCTCCGCCGCCAGCATTCGCGAACGCTCGCGCTGCTGTTCTTCGAGGATCTGTCTCCCGAGGACTCGCTGATCAATCCCTTTTATCTGTCGATGCTCGGCAGCATGGTCAGATGCTGCGCCGCGCGCGGCTATGACCTGTTGATCTCGTTCCAGCAGCTGTCGTCGGACTGGCACGTCGATTATGAGGACAGCCGCAAGGCCGACGGGATCATCCTGCTCGGCTATGGCGACTATCTCCTGTATCGCCCGCGGTTGGAGAAATTGATCGAGCAGGGCACCCATTTCGTCCGTTGGGGGAGCCCGCGCGAAGGGGAGATCGGGACGACGATCGGGTCCGACAACGAGGGCGGAGGGTTCGCGGCGACCGAACATCTACTGAGCGCGGGTCGGCGGCGGATCGCCTTCTTCGGCTCGGCCTCGCCCGCCTATCCCGAGATGCTCGACCGCTGGCTCGGTTATTGCCGCGCGCATGAGAAGGCGGAGGTCGGAGTCGATCCGACGCTGCGCTTCGATGCGCTGCCGAGCGAGGAGGCAGGGGCGCGAGCAGCGGGCGACTTGCTCGCCTCGGGCGCAAAATTCGATGGCGTCTTTGCCTCGAGCGACCTCGCCGCGATCGGTGCGATGCGCGTTCTCCAGGAGGCCGGCTGCCGCGTCCCCGCTGACGTCGCAATCGTCGGTTTCGACGACCTCGCCGCCGCGCGCTCTGCTCGTCCTAGCCTGACGACCGTCGCGCAGGACGCGCGCCTCGCGGGGGAGTCACTCGTCGTGGCGCTAATCGAGGCTGTCGAGAAGAGCACGGCAACAAGCCAACTGCTGCCGGTCGAGCTCAAGGTTCGCGGATCGACCGTCGCTGGCTAAGCCTCGATACCCGCCCCGACCTGATGCCCGAGGCGCGGTAGCAGCCATTGCAGCAAGGGCCCGGTCATCAGAGTCGTCACGACCGCCATCAGCACCAACATCGCGAAGATCGACGGCGGCAGGAAGCCGAGGTCGTAGCCAACGTTGAGCACGATCAGTTCCATTAGGGCCCGCGTGTTCATCAGTGCGCCAAGCGTCATCGATTCGTCGGTCGTGAACCCGCTCGCCCGCGCGGCGATAAACACGGGCACGATCTTGCCGAGGATCGACGCGGCCAGCACGATGCCAAGCCAGTCGAGATCACCGGTCAGGCCGAGCAGGTTGGTTCTCAGCCCGGTGAAGGTGAAGAAGATCGGCAGGAAAAATACCAGCACGAACCCGCCGACCTGCCGCCGCCACGCCGCGACGAAATCGAGGTGGCGATGGAACAAGAGACCGCCGAGGAAACCACCGAAGATCGTGAAGATGCCCAGTTTGAAGGTCGCGATCGCCAGCGCGAAGATGAGGCATAGCACGATCGCCATGAGGTTGGGGGGAAGTACCCCGTCGACCACCGGGAAGCGGCGCACCAGCCAGCCGGCGAGCGGTGCCAGCGCGAAGCGAGCGACGAGCATCAGCACGATCAGGCCGCCGATCTGCAGAGCGCTGCCGCTCCAGCTGAGCTCGGCCGCGGCCAGCGCCGAGACGACCGCGAGCATCATCCAGCCGACCACGTCATTGACCGCTGCGGCGGCGATCGCGACCACGCCGAGCCTGTGCCGCTGGAGGTCGAACTGGACGAGGATGCGGCCGAGGATCGGCAGCGCGGTGATCGCCATCGCGACGCCGATGAACAGCGAATAGATCGTCCGGTCCATCGTCGGGGCGAGCCGCGGCTGGCTGAAATGGCCGATTGCCAACCCCAACAGGAACGGCACGACGAGCGAGGAGATCGCGATCCACGTCGCTGCTCGCCGCGCCATCTTCTCCTTGAGATGCGCAAATTCGAACTCGGCGCCGATCTGGAACATCAACAGGGTCAGCCCGAGCTGGCTCAAGATGGTGATCGCCGGCGACGGCTTGGCGCCGAACAGGCCGAGGCTGAGGTGCGGCGCGAGCCAGCCAAGCAGCGACGGCCCGAGCAGCAGCCCGGCGACGATCTCTCCAACCGCGCCCGGCTGGCCCAATTTTCGCGCGGCGACGTGAAGCAGCCGCGCCGCCGCGATCATCACGATCAGTTGCAGCAGAACCGAAAAGACGAGGTTTTCGGTCGCGTGAACCGACGACGTCATCCGGCGAGGCGCGACCGCTTAGCGCACCACAGCCCGAACGCCGCGATCACCGCGTAGCACAGCACCGGGACGATCATCGCGCTGCGCAGGCTGCTGAGGTCGGCAGCGAGACCCGTGATTGCCGGAACGATCGCTCCGCCCACGATCGCAACGCAGATGATTCCGCTACCATCGGCGGCGCGCGGCCCCAGTTCCTCGCTCGCCAGGCTGAAGATCGTCGGGAACATGATCGAGTTCATCAGCCCGACCGCGAGCAGTGCGTAGCCCGACGGAAGGCCGAGCGTCAGCGCCGAAATGGCGACGAGCAGGATCGCGCCGGCGGCGACCCCGAGCAGCACCAGCCCGGGCTTCACCGTGCGCAGCAGCGCCGAGCCGATGAACCGCCCGACCATCGCCCCGCCCCAGTAGAAGGCGACGAGCCGTCCGGCCTGAATCGCGGTGCCGCCGAGCGTGTTGGGCTGGATCAAATAATTGATCAGCACGCTGCCGATCGAAACCTCGGCACCGACGTAAAGGAAGATGCACAGCGCCCCGAACGCGAACCGCGTCTGGCGAAGCAGGTCGAAGCTCGCCATCAGGTTGGTCGTCGGGGCGGGCTGCTCAACCAGCCGGTTGCGCCCGAGGAACACGAACAACGCGAGCAGACCGAGCACTCCGGCCAGGGCGAGGTAAGTGCGGACGATCGCCTGACTCTCGGCGTGAAGGAAAGCGTCTCGCGCCGCGCCGGCAAGTGTCGCGGGATCAACCTTGGCAAGACTGCCGAGGATGAGGCTTGCCCCGACCAGCGGGAAGACCGTCGTGCCGAGCGAGTTGAACGCTTGGGCGAAGGTCAGCCGGCTGCTCGTCGTGCGCTTCGGCCCGAGCATCGAGATCAGCGGGTTGGCGACGACCTGCACGATCACGACCCCACTGGCGAGGACGAATAGCGCGCCGAGGAAGGCGACATAAAGCGACGAGCTCGCCGCCGGGATGAACAGCAGACACCCCGCCGCCATGGTCAGCAGCCCGACCACCGCGGTGCGCATATAGCCCAGTTTCTTGACCAGCGCAGCGCCCGGCATCGAGATGATCGCATAAGCCGCGAAGAACGCGAACTGGATCAGCATCGCCTGGAAATAATTGAGGCTGTAAAGGTGTTTGAGCTTGGGAATCAGCACGTCGTTGAGGCTGGTGATCCCGCCGAAAATGAAGAACAATCCGAAGACGTGATATTGCAGCGACCCGGCATTGACCGGCGGAACTACCGCCGTCACTCCATTGAACGGGCTTGTTTCCGCTTCACCACATATCGGTGCCATCGCCATATGTCTTTACCCCGCCCGCTTGAGAGCGGATCGCTAACAGATGCGACACTTCGACGCATGCAAGTATTCGTATGCGCTGCATCGCAACAAAAGCCGCATCGAATTGGCACACCGTCATTTATCTGCCAGCGTGAACGTAGTGGAGAATGACATCATGTTGCAAACGCAGTGCGAAAAGCCGCGTCAATCGCTTTCCGGGCTGTGGAATATCTCATTCGGATTTTTCGGCATCCAGATCGGCTTTGCGCTGCAGAATGCGAACATGAGCCGCATCTTTCAGTCCCTTGGGTCGAGCCTCGACGACCTCCCTGTGCTGTGGATCGCCGCGCCGCTCACCGGGCTTCTCGTGCAACCGATCGTCGGCCATTTGTCCGATCGCACCTGGCTCGGCCGGCTTGGTCGTCGCCGCCCCTATTTCCTCGGCGGCGCGATCCTTGCCGCGCTCGCCCTCTTGATGATGCCGCTCGCCCCTGCACTGCTGTTCGCCGCGACTCTATTGTGGATGCTCGACGCCAGCCTGAACATCTCGATGGAGCCGTTCCGCGCCTTCGTCGGCGACATGTTACGCAAGGACCAGCACACCGCAGGCTACGCGATCCAGACCGCGTTCATTGGCGCCGGCGCGGTGGTCGGCTCGATCTTTCCTTATTTGCTCGACCATCTTGGCGTGTCGAACGACGCGCCCGGCGGAAGCATTCCTGACACGGTGCGCTACAGCTTCTGGTGTGGCGGCGCGGCGCTGTTGATTTCGGTGCTGTGGACCGTGCTGACGACGAAGGAATATAGCCCTAAAGAGCAGATCGCGTTCGGCGGCGAGGACGTCGGAGACGGCGCGCTCGAGACGCAGCGACTACTCGCCGCGCGCGGGCTCGGCGGCAGCCTGGTCTGGCTTGCGGCCGGCGCGGTGGTGATCGTGGCGGTCGCCGCATTCGGGCTCGAGAAAGAAGTCTATCTGCTTGGCGGGCTGCTCGCCGCCTACGGTCTCGCCAGCATTGCTGCCATCAGCCGTGCGCGGTCGGGTAAATCGAACATGTTGTCGTCGATCATCGGCGATTTTTCGGGGATGCCGGCGGTGATGAAGCGCCTCGCGGTCGCGCAATTCTTCAGCTGGTCCGCCCTGTTCATCATGTGGATCAACACCACCCCGGTCGTGGGGATGCGCTATTTCGGGTCGAGCGACGCGGCGAGCCCGGCCTACCAGGACGGCGGCAACTGGGTCGGCGTGCTGTTCGCGGTCTATAACGGCGTCGCCGCGATCGCCGCTCTGACATTGCTGCCGTGGCTTGCCAACCGCATCGGCAAGGTCCGCACCCACGCGATCTGCCTTGCCGCCGGCGCTGCGGGCTATGCCAGTTTTTTCGTCATGCCCGACGCCAACTGGCTGCTGCTGTCCGAAGTCGGGGTCGGCATCGCCTGGGCGTCGATCCTCGCCATGCCCTATGCAATCCTGGCAAGCGCGCTGCCACAGGCGAAGCTCGGCATCTACATGGGATTGTTCAACATTTTTATTGTCATTCCGCAACTGCTCGTCGCGACGGTAATGGGGTCGGTGATGAATGCCTTCTTCCCAGGTCAGCCAATCTGGACGATGCTCGCCGCCGCGATCGTCATGGCCATCGCCGCACTGGCGACCCTGCGCGTGACCGACCCCACTGCCACCTGACACGAAAAACCCTCCGGTCGACGGGTCGAGCGGAGGGTCAATCGGGCGGTGAATAATACCTAGAAGCTGGTTGAGCCGTCGGCCGAGCCGGTGGCGCTTCCGTCCGCTGACGCGCTGGCATTCTCACTCCGACCCAACCCGTTTGCCGCGCCAAGCATATCCGCAGTGGCGCTCGATGCTGCGCCGCGCGCGCTCCCCCCGGCTTGCGTTGCCTGCTGGCTCGTTGCCGACGCCTCGCCCTGCACCTTCCCCGTCGCCCGGCCGGCGATTGAGCCCAGCTGATCGGACCCGAGCACGTTGAGGCCGAAGCTGGCGTTCTTGCTGGCCGAGGCGCTGCCCGAACCCGATCCGGCGAGGTTCGCTGTCTGGTCGAGCCCGCTTGCCGACGACACCGCGCTGGCCGCGCCGGAGATCGTACCCGCAAGCCCGACGTCGCCGCCCGCCGACCCGTTGCGCGTGTCGATCGAGCGGCTGGCACTGGCCGAGAGTGATTTGGTGACGCTCCCTGACACGCTGTTCGACAGACCATTGGTGGCCGACCCGAGGACATTGCCGCCAAGGCTTCCACCCAGCCCGCCACTGCCCGACCCGGCGAGCGACCCGGCGCCGTTGAGCATGCCGCCGACCGCGCCGGTAACGCCGCCCGTCAGTCCGCCGCCAAGATTGCCGCCGCCGAGCAACTGCGCTTGGGCGGGAATGGCGCTCGAACCGGCGATCAGCGCGGCGAGCAGAAGTTTCGATTTGATCATGATGATGTTTCCCTCGTCATCGGGGCGGTTGATGCCCCTGTGCCGAGAGAACGACGGCGCGCTCGGACTTCATCCCGACGCGCGAATTTATTTTGCTCCGACCAGTCTCGGTTCGATGCGGCATGTACGGCAGATGATGCCGCGCCCGACCCGGCCCTTGCCGGGCACAGCCTCGGCGGCAAGGCGCATCGCGGTCCCCGCTAGCGCCAGCCGTGCGGCGACCAGTGGCGCCGCGAAGCTTGTCCCCCGCACCCGCGCATAGCCCCTGCCCGGGAGCGCCGCGGCAAGATCGGCGCCAGGTGCAGCGAAATCGAGGTGCGCGGCCTTGCCCGCCTCGTTCAATGCCCGGTCGCGCGCATCGACCGCCGTGACCGCGATCACGGCGGGGTAGGAGGCGGGAAATTGCGGCGGGGCGGCGGGGCCGTCGTTGCCGACCGCTGCTACGACCGCGATCCCGCGCCGCTCAACCGCTTCGATCGCCCGCGCGAGCAAACGGTTGTCGGGCCCGACGAGGCTGATGTTGATGACCTGCGGGCGTTTCGCCACGGCCCAAGACAGCGCACGGACGACCACTTCTGCTGAGCCTGCCGCGCGATCGCCGCCATAAACGTCGGCGACCATAAGTGACGCACCTCGCGCCGCACCGTGGAAGGGTCCTTGATCGCCGACGAGCAGCGAGGCGACCGCGGTACCGTGCCCGGTTGGGAAAGGGGCGCCCGCAAAACCCTTTTGTTCGATCGAAGCTCCGACAAGTGAGGGATGCGACGCCACCGCACCATCGATCATTGCGATCCTCGTTCCGCTAGCCCCGACACCGCCCGCCAGCGCCGCGCCCGCTGCGACGGCAAGCCCGCCGCCGGCCGGTTCGAACAGATGATTATAATCGGCATCGATCCCCGGGGCCGCCTGACGCAGCCGCTTCAGCGCCTCGCGCGCACTCATCTTGTGCGGCGCCGACAGGATCGTCATGCGCAGCCCCAGCTCGCCCGAGCGCGCGTCGCGAAGCACACCGAAGCCCGCGCCACGCGCCGCATTCAGCGACGCTTCGTCAAGATCGACCGCGACCAGCTCGCCGCGGCGGACCGGATTGCCGTCATTGTCCATTTCCAACGCCCGGCCATTCTCGCGCACCAGCTCGCGCAACCGAAGCCGGCGAATGTCGAGCAGGCTTGCCGGATCGAGCCTCGAGAGGCCCTCGACCGCCACCGTATCGAGCGTCCGCAGGACGCCCGGCGCAGAGTTTGAAAGTGCGCTCGACCCACCTTGCCCGTGTGGCCCGCCGAGCACGCCGCCAAGCACTGGCAGATTGCCGATCCCGCCGACCGCCTGCCCCACCGACGGCAGCAATTGCGCGGTCGCGGCGCTGCCGATCGACGCGGCGACCAGCAGGAGGGCGGTGATCAGGTGAGAGCGCGGTGCGGACATGACTGGACCTTTTAACGGCAAATGATGAATGGCTGTGGAGGAAACGAGCGCGGTGCGTCGTTTATTCCGCATGAGGTGCAATGAATCTCGAATTCGACCAGGTACTAGCGACCTGCCTGCCGCGATTGCGGCGGTTCGCGCACAGTCTGTCGCGCGACGCAGCCGATGCCGACGACCTGACCCAGCTGACGATGGAGCGGGCGTTGCGCTCGCGCGGCCAGTGGCAGGCGGGGACGCGGCTCGATTCATGGCTGTTCCGGATCATGCGCAATCTGTGGATCGACACGGCGCGCGCTCGCCAGCGCGCGGCCAAAGTCGAGGCTCCGCCCGAGGCCGGGCTAAGCGTCGGCCACGACCCGCGTGCCGCAAACGACGCGGCGATCGACCTTGGCCGTGTAAGGGCGGCGATGGAGTGGCTCCCGGCCGAGCAGCGCGAAGTGGTCGCGCTGATCCTGGTCGAAGGGTTCGGCTATCGCGAGGTAGCGGAAATGCTCGAGGTGCCGATCGGTACCGTGTCCAGTCGACTACTGCGCGGCCGCACCGCGCTGATGAAACTGCTCGGTGAGGAGTGAGCCTGTGACCGACGAGAAATTCTTCGCATGGCTCGACGGCGAGCTTCTCGCCGATGAGGCGACCGAAGTGGCGGCTGCGGTCGCCGCCGATCCCACGCTCGCCGCGAAGGCCGACCAGCATCGTGCCTTCGCGGTGCGGCTCAAGGCTGCGTTCGACCCGGTGATGGCGCAACCCGCGCCGGCCCTCCCGAGCGCCAAAGTCATTGACTTCACAGCCGCCCGCGAGCGCCGCCGCGCGTGGCTCCCGGTGCGCGCGCAATGGGCCGCGCTCGCCGCGACGCTGGCGGTCGGCCTGCTGACGACGAGCCTGTTCTTCGAGCGCGGCGTGATCTCGCATCGCGACCAGCCGGGGATCGCGAGCGGTGCGCTTGGTGCCGCCCTCGACACCCAGCTCGCAAGTGCCACCGCGACCGGCTCCCCGATCCGCATCGGCCTGACCTTCCGCGACAAGTTGGGCGCGATGTGCCGCAGCTTCACCCAGCCCGGCTCCTCCGGTCTCGCCTGCCACGAACCCGGCGGCTGGCAGGTCCGCTCGATCTTCGCCACTGTTGGCGCGCCCGATGGCGGACGCGACTATCGCATGGCCGCCAGCATCAACCCGCGCCTCGCCGCCCTGATCGACGAGCACATTGCCGGCGATCCGCTCGACGCTGCCGCTGAGGCTCACGCGCGCGCTGCCGGGTGGCGCTGACCGGTTGAACCTGCCCGGCGGCACAGCGTCCCACCCTCAGGTCGCCTTACCTCCCGCCGCGCTTGCGCCGTTTACCGATCCATCTCCGCAGACGTGGAAGGCATTGCGATTATCGTCAGCGTTGCAACGTTTCCCATTCTGCTGCCACGAAATAGGATGCGTTCGACGGTGCCAGCAGTTCCTTGCCCAGGATATGATCCGCACCCTTTTCGCCGATCATGATCGTTGGCGCGTTGAGGTTGCCGGTCGTCACCGACGGCATGACCGAGGAGTCGACGACTCGCAGCCGCTCGACGCCGATCACCCTCAATTCCGGATCGACCACGGCGAGCGGGTCGTCGCGCCCGCCCATCTTGCAGGTGCACGACGGGTGATAGGCGCTTTCGACCTTCGCCGCGATGAAGGCGTCGATCGCCTCGTCGCTCGTGACATCGGCTCCTGGCGCGATCTCCCGCCCGCGGAAGGGCGCGAAGGCAGGCTGCGCAAAAATCTCGCGGGTCAACCGCACGCATGCCCGCATTTCCGTCCAGTCGTCGGGATGGCTCAGGTAATTGAAGCGGATGACAGGCTTGTCGTGTGGGTCGGCCGAACGTAGCGTCACGCTGCCGCGGCTTTTCGAGCGCATCGGCCCGACATGGGCCTGGAACCCATGCTCCTTGGCCATGCTGTTGCCGTCGTAGCTCACCGCCAGCGGAAAGAAATGATATTGGATGTCGGGATAGCGAATGCCCGCGCGGCTGCGGATAAACCCGCAGCTTTCGAAATGGTTGGTCGCGCCAAGTCCGTCGCGCTTCAACAACCACCGCGCCCCGATCCACCCTTTAGCCAGCCAGTTCATTGCCGGGTAAAGCGACACGGGCTGGGTGCAGGCCACCTGGAAATAGAATTCGAGATGATCCTGCAAATTTGCGCCCACGCCCGCGCGATCGGCAATGACCTCGATGCCATGGTCCTTCAACTCGGCCGCGGGGCCGATGCCCGACAGTTTCAGTAGCTGGGGCGTGTTGATCGGCCCACCCGAAAGAATGACTTCCCGGTTCGCGCGGACGCTGTGCAGCTTGCCCCCGCGCTCATACTCGACCCCGACCGCCACGGTGCCTTCGATCAGCACGCGCGTCGCCAAGGCGTGCGTGAGGACCGTCACGTTGGCCCGCTTCATCGCCGGGCGCAGATAGGCCTTTGCCGCGCTGCACCGCGCACCGTCGCGGACGGTCATGTCCATCCGCCCGAAGCCTTCCTGCTGGCCGCCGTTGACGTCGTCGGTCACCGGATAGCCGGCCTGCTCCGCCGCATCGATCCAGGTCTGGTAGAGGGGATTGGTCAGCGTGCCGTAGGTCGTGTCGAGCGGGCCGTCGCCACCGCGATATTCATTGCCTCCCTCGGCCCGCTTCTCCGCGCGTTTGAAATAGGGGAGCACGCTGGCGTAGCCCCAGCCCCTCGCGCCCTCATCCTGCCAGCGTTCGAAATCGAGCGGGTTGCCGCGAATGTAAACCAGGCCGTTGATCGACGATGATCCGCCCAGCCCCTTGCCGCGTGGCGTATGCAACCGCCGTCCGCCAAGATGCGGTTCCGGCTCGCTTTCATACTGCCAATTATATTTCCTGGTATTCATCGGGATCGCCAGCGCACTGGGCATCTGGATGAAGACCGACCGGTCCGATCCGCCATATTCGAGCACCAGGACGCTGGTCGTGCCGTCCGCGCTCAGGCGGTCGGCAAGGACGCATCCTGCGGAACCCGCGCCGACGATAACATAGTCAAACTGGCCCGCTTCAATAGGGTGCATCGATCGGTCCCATCGCGACATAGACGCTTTTCAGGCTGGTGTAGTGGTCGATTGCCGCATGGCCATTCTCGCGGCCGAGGCCCGATTGCTTGTTCCCGCCGAACGGAAGCTCGATCGGCGTGATATTATACGTATTGATCCAGCAGGTTCCTGCATCGAGCGCCGCGATCACGCGATGCGCGCGGGTCAGGTCGCTGGTGAAAATTCCTGCCGCCAATCCGAAGACCGTGTCATTGGCGCGCGCAACGACCTCATCCTCATCGTCGAAATCGAGCACCGCCATTACCGGCCCGAAAATCTCTTCGCGCACGATGCGCATGTCGTCGCGGCAGTCGACGAAGATCGTCGGCTCGACGAAGTTGCCGTGGGCCATGGCACCGTCGGCCAGCTGCCTTCCTCCGGTCAGCAGGGTCGCGCCCTCCGCCCGCCCCAGCGCGATATAGCCAAGCACCTTTTGCAGGTGAGCCGCCGAGATCAGCGCACCGATATGCGTTGCCGGATCAAGCGGATCGCCGACGATCATTGCCTCGGTTCTAGCCTTGAGCTTGGCGAGGAAGGCATCGCGCACCGACCGGTGAACGAAGACGCGAGTCCCGTTGGTGCAGACTTCGCCCGCCGAATAGAAATTTGCCAGCAGCGCGCCGGACACCGCCTCGTCCAGATTGGCGTCGGCAAACACGATCAGCGCCGACTTGCCGCCAAGCTCGAGGGTTACCTGCTTGAGCGTTCCCGCCGCGTCGACCATCACCTTCTTGCCGGTTCCGACCTCGCCAGTGAGCGAGATTTTCGAGATGCCCGGGTGGAGGCTAAGCAGTCGCCCGGTGTCTGCCCTTCCCTGTACGACCTGGAAAAGCCCGTCAGGCAGACCGGCTTCAAGGTAGATTTTTTCAAGCTCGATCGCGCTCAGCGGCGTCAGTTCGGCCGGTTTGAAAATCATCGCGTTGCCGCAGGCAAGCGCCGGCGCCGATTTCCAGCACGCGATCTGCAGGGGATAATTCCAGGCCCCGATGCCGGCGACCACACCAAGCGGCTCGCGCCGCGTGTAGCCGAAGGCACTTGGCCCAAAATCAATATGTTCGCCCGCGATTGTTCGCGCCAACCCGGCAAAATATTCGATGCAGTCGGCACCCGACAGAACGTCGACAGCGCTTGTTTCCTGAATCGGTTTGCCGGTGTCCTGTGACTCGAGCCGCGCCAAGGCCTCGTTGCGTTCGATCAGCAGGGCGGCCGCCTTGTGCAGAATGCGTCCGCGCTCGACGCCGGGGCGCGCAGCCCATTCGCGCTGCGCCGCCTGTGCCCGCAATACTGCCGAATCGATTTCGGATGATCCGTCGATCGGCAGGGTGGCCAGCACTTCGCCGGTCGCCGGATTGATTGTTTCAATTTTCGTTTTGGTCATTGCGCTCGTCGTTCACCTGAGGTTGCGACGACGGTGTGGACGGGCCGTCGCCTCACGGTCAAGCGTGGGCGCGAGTGACAAGCCTAGATAAGCGTTGACAGGCTATGCTATTATTTTATCGATTCATAAGGCAGCCGACCGTTTTTTGCGTCTTTACGTTTGAAAGCATGAGGTTATCAGGCAAGTATGCAGTCTGGCAGTTTGTCTGGCCTAGCTTGTCGCCGGACGCCATTTGCTGCATCCTTTTCTCCATCAGTCAAAAAGACGAATTACTTAGGGGTGGGGCATGCACACATTAACTGGGTTCAGCAATTTGGGCCGACGGCGATCACGTCTTGTCGTCCTTGCCGGGCTACTTTGCGGCGCGATGCCCGTTTGCGCCAGCGCTCAAGCGCTGCCGTCGAAGGTCAATAGCGCCGACCCGACCGACATCGTTGTCACCGCCCAGCGCCGCGAGCAGCGCCTGCAGGACGTCGGCATCGCCGTGACGGTAGTGAGCGGCCAGCAACTGCAGAACCTCAACATCACCAACGCAACCGACATCGTCCGCGCGATCCCCAATCTGAAGTTCAACGCCTATTCGTCGTCGCAGGTCGTCTTCAACATCCGCGGCGTATCGCAAAACGACTATGGCGATCAGCAGGAGCCGCCGGTCGCGGTCTATCAGGACGATTCCTATGCCAGCTCGATCAACACCGCGAGCTTTCCCATTTTCGACCTTGCGCGGACCGAAGCGTTGCGCGGACCGCAGGGTACCCTGTTCGGTCGCAACGCCACCGGCGGCGCCGTCCAGTTTATCTCGAACCAGCCGACCGACCGCTTCGGCGGCTACGTCGCAGGAACGTACGGTCGCTATAACCAGACGATCGTCGAAGGCGCGCTGTCGGGACCGTTGTCCGATCAGCTAAAAGTCCGGGTTTCCGGGATTTACGATCATGACGACGGGTACATCAAGAATATCACACCGGGACAGCCCGATCGCGGGGCGAACAACCACTGGGCCTTGCGCGGCATTGCCCAATGGGAACCCTCGAGCGATTTCAAGGCGCGGCTGACCGTCCGCTATGCCAAGGCCAGCAAGGAGCGGCAGGCGGGAATCTACACCCTCGCACCGGCCTGCCCGAACGCCCAATTCCAGGGTGAATTCCTGCCCGCGAACCAGGTCTGCGACTATTGGGCGGGCTATAACAATGGCAATCCCGGATCGGTCGGCAATGGTTACTCCAACCCTGCGATCACGCCCTCGCAGGGTGGCGATCCGTGGAAAACCGCCGGGACCGGAGCGGCCTTTGTCGACCGCAAGCAGTTTGCGGCGACGCTAAGGCTGGATGCAAAGCTCGGAGCCGTCGATCTCGTCTCGATCACCGATTACCAGCATCTGTCGAAATTCTACATCGAGGGCGGCGACGGGGATCCGGAACTTCCGTATCAACCCGGTGTCGCTCTTCCCCCCTACACCACGGGCCCCTGCGCTCCGCCTGCTCAGGCGGTCACCTGCTACGCGTCGGGCACGATCTTTTCACAGCGCGCCAACACCAATCAATACACCCAGGAATTGCGAGGCTCGACGTCGTTCGGCAGAAACTACCTCGTCGTCGGTGCGTTCGGGATGATCATCGACGGGAAGTACAAGGCGAAGTACGCAACGCCGTTCGATCAGTACGACCCCGATGTCGCCTTCACCCAGCGCACGGAAAGCTACGCGCTGTTTGCGCAGGACGAGCTGAAGATCACCGATCATGTGAAATTGATCGGTGGCCTGCGCTACTGGCACGACCACAAGATCGGGGATTATCGCGGGGTCGAATCGATCTCGGGCCTGACCGTCAATTTTGGACGCGGCGGCATCAGCTTCATCGATCCGTCGGGCACGGCCGACCCGGCTCTCATTACAGTCACTTCGGCCGCGGCCACGCCGAGCTACAGCGGGCTGACGGCCCGCGCAGAAATCGACTGGAAGCCCGCACCCGGCACGTTGCTCTACGCAAGCTACAACCGCGGCAGCAAGTCGGGCGGATTCACCTTCTTGACCGGAACGCCCTATCCGACGCAGATCACCGACACGCTCAACAATATCCCCTACCGCCCCGAAACGCTCAACGATTATGAGGTCGGGCTAAAGACGAAGATCGGCAGT
>JANXUU010000040.1 GCA_025356055.1 Sphingomonas sp.
TCTGTTTACGCCCCACAATACGCCGTTCAGAGCCGAGATCAGCAATCCCGAAAGCTACCGTACGTTTTACGGTTCGTTAGTCACTCCGGTGCAATATCTGGATCGGCCTGCAGACGATGGAGAGAAGCAAGATGGAGTCGAGCCAGAGCTATTATCGTTGCTGGGCATCCAACGAACAAACGGACGCACTTCGCTCAATCACTCCGCTGGCGCGCGAGTACAGCAAGATGGCCGTCGATTCCTCCGAGCGGGCCGTTGCTGCCGACGCCTCGATGCCGCTGCCATTTGTCACCCGGGTCGCGTTCAGCGCCTGAATGAATTCAAACCGACTTAAGCGTCTCCGGGGACGATCATGCGTGATTTTTTGTTAGCGATGCTCGTCGAGGCAACGATTATGACGGCTTTGCTCGCCCTCTGCATTATCATGGAATTCATCGCCGTTATTGACCGGTATACGATGCGTCAGAGATGGCCTGGGATCTTGTTCAATTACCTGAGTTTGGTTGGTGCCATCGTCATTGCGTGGCCACTCCAGCAGATCTGGACTAACCTCGGGCTATCCAAGCATATCGTCGTTCCCCTGGCCGATTGGCTCGCGCCTTTCGGGGTCATCGGATCCGTTGCATATGTAGCAATCATTCTCACGGTTACGGATTTCCTGCGCTACTGGGCCCACCGCGCGGAGCATCTTCCCTGGCTTTGGCCGTTCCATGCCGTGCATCATGCGCAAACCGAATTGCACGCCGCAAACGGCGTAGGGCATCCTATGCAGATCGTTCCCGACTTTTTGCTAGTTTCCATGCCCCTGAGCTTCATACAATTTACGGGTCCCGGCATTCCGACCCTGATCAGCGCGTTTGTCCTGCTAATGACCAACTATATCCACTCGCCGATCGACGTCCACGCCGGTCCTCTTCGACGCCTGATCGTCGACAACCGTTTCCACCGCATCCATCACTCGCGCGAAGAAAAGCATTTCGACTGCAATTACGGGATCGGACTGAGCATCTGGGACTGGATGTTCCGAACGGCCTACTGGCCGCAACGGGATGAATGGCCGGAGACGGGAGTAACCGGTCTCGAACCGCCAAAGTCGGTCTTGGGATTCCTGCTGTTTCCATTTAAAGGCATGGAAAATGCTGTGGACGGAATTAGCGGCGCCGAAACAACGCTGGGACAAGATTGCGATGTTGAATCAGATCAGCGCCGTCTTGGGTACATCCAGCCCCAGCCGATGATCTTAAAGTAGGTAAAATCGGTCAGCCACAGCTCATTTGGCCGGGTCGTCTTGTCGGTAAACTCCGATGCCGCCTTGATAACGATGAAGGCGGGGCTGGTGATCAGATCATGCGCCTTCAACAGACGGTAGACCGTGGCTTCGGACACGAAGTAGCCGCGTTCGTCAGTGAAGCGCACCGCCAGTTCCGCGGTGACAGCTCGGGGTGTGATTCGCTCGGAGGGCCTCACTCATGCAGAGGCTTTGCATTAAGGAAGAGATTGAGGCTAGGCGCGCACAGGATCACGGCTGAAAAAAGAAAGCGATGGATGACCGTTGCGCGCGGATATCTGCCTGCCCCCACTCTACCTCCTGTCCACACCATGAAGTTGGCCAGCATTTATGAGAAAACTCGTCGGTCCGGCCTCACGCTTCCCAGCCCTTCACCCGAAACGTCTTGCAAGACATGAGGAAAGCATGGGCCACCCAACGCCTTGCGTTGACGATCCTAATTCTATCGGAAGTAATGGCTAGATTAGCTCGCCGTGCCTATGAGCGAGGATGGCTGCGCGGACGAAGGCTGGGGCGCGTTCTTCAGTTCGCTTACCGCCTTGGCAGGATCGGGCTTAGATTATGGCGTTTGGGCGTGAAGGAAGAGCGCTCCGCCATCCTGCGGCGGCACTTTTCGCTTTGATTGCTTTGCTATCCGAGCGGAGCCGATGCTCGGCAGTCGGCAGCGATCACTTGCCGGCCGCCACTGCTCGCCCTGTCGTTATGGGGCCGCGAATGACGTATATTACCTATTTTCAGCGCCTGTGTTTGCTTTCAGCTGCGATCGTGGCCGTTACTTTCGCGACCTCGGTTGCTGCTAAACCCCAGCCAACGCCGACCATGGAAGCGCATGCTCCCCAAGACGTTCAGCTCTCGAATGGGACTAAAGTCGCGAAACCGACTGCTGATCCGGTCAAAAATCAGACGTTCGCCTTGCACGGGCAAATGACATTCGTCGTGCAAGCCAATCGACCATTCCGATCGGCGTTCTCCGGCACCAACAGCCTTAAAGCTACGGGTGAAGTCCGCGAGACTGCGGATGTGACGCTCTATGCCGGCCTTCGGCCGTGGAGTGGCACGGAGATTTGGGTCAACGGGGAGCTCGATCAGGGCTTTGGCCTCCGCAACACGCTCGGCGCGGCCGGTTTTCCCAATGGCGAAGCGTATAAGGTCGGCAAGAAGATTCCTTATCGGCGCCTTCCGCGCCTGTTCGTTCGCCAGACCGTCAACCTCGGCGGCGAAGTCCAAGCGGTCAACGCTGATCTCAATCAGCTGCGCTCCGAGCGCACGGCTAATCGACTGGTTCTCACAGCAGGCAAATTTGGCGTCACCGATATCTTCGATATCAACGCCTATTCGCACGACCCGCGAGGCGATTTTCTCAACTGGAGTCTGATCGATGCGGGCACATTCGATTATGCAGCTGATGCATGGGGGTACTCCATTGGCGCGGCAGCCGAGTTGTATCTGGGGCGCTTGGCGTTGCGAGGAGGATTCTTTAACCTTTCGACAATCCCCAACGGCGAGCATTTAGAGAAGCAGTTCAAGCAATTTGAGGCCATTGCTGAAATCGAGGAGCGGCATTCGCTTCGTGGTCACCCTGGCAAGGTAAAGCTGACCGCCTTCCTCAACCACGGAAATATGGCGCGACTGTCGGATGCGGTAAGTCTGGCGGCAGCAACCGGTCTGCCGGTCGATGTTGCATCGGTCAGGCACTTTGCTAGCCGGCCAGGCGCAAGCATCAACATTGAGCAAGAAGTTGCCGACAATATCGGGCTGTTCTTGAGGGCCGGCGTTGCGGATGGCCGCTTCGAGGCGTTCGAATTTACCGATATCGATCGGGCTATATCGGGCGGAGCATCTTTCGTAGGCAAGCGTTGGGGACGTCCTGATGATCATTTAGGCGTGGCCGTGGCCTTCAACCATGCCTCCAGAGATCGAAAGCGCTTCCTCGATGCCGGCGGCCTCGGCGTTTTAACGGGCGACGGCCAGTTGCCGCATCCCGGCGATGAGCACATCATCGAGACATTTTATGATGTCTCCGTCTCCAAAAATATCCATGTCACGCCTGATTTCCAGCTAATCGATCACCCCGCCTACAACAAGGATCGCGGACCGGTCGCTATCCTGGGCGCGCGCTTTCATGCGCAACTCTGAGCCTCTCGTCCGAAGTTCTGATCACAAACTAGGTGCGTCGGACGTCGTAGCCAGTCCTTTGGAAGCCAAAGGTGGCTGGCCTACGAGCGACAGGCAGCCCCCCGTTTCGCGTCCCTCCCTTCTACGTCTTGCACGATTGAAAATTGCCGGGCTGGAGCCCAAAGGCCGGCAATACGTAGTAGGACAACTCAAGAATGACGGATTTAGCTAATGCCTCCACCGTAAGTCGGGAGGATCCGGCGGAAGAGGCTTTCCACGATAGCCACGGACATGCCCATGGCTCGCTTGCTGCGCTTACACTCGGCGCGGTCGGTGTCGTGTTCGGAGACATTGGCACGAGCCCGCTTTATGCGATGAAGGAAGTGTTCGTCGGCCACCATCCGCTGGCGGTCGACAGGTTGCACATTTTCGGCACCGTCTGCCTTATGTTTTGGTCGCTTATGATCATCGTGACGATCAAGTATGTCGCGCTGATCCTGCGCGCGGACAACAAGGGCGAGGGGGGCAGCCTCGCGCTGCTCGCGCTCATCCAGCGGTCGACCGGAGGCGGTCGCTGGGGCACCAGTCTCGTTATGCTCGGCATCGCCGCGACCGCGCTGTTTTTAGGCGACGCCATGATCACCCCAGCGGTGTCGGTCCTGTCTGCGGTAGAGGGGCTCGAGACGGTCAACGCCGGCTTCACGCCGTTCGTCATCCCGGCTTCTATCATCATTTTGATCGGACTGTTCCTGATTCAGTCGCGCGGGACCGACGTCGTCGGCCGGCTGTTTGGCCCGGTCATGATTTTCTACTTCGCTGTCATCGCGCTGCTCGGCGCGATCCAGATCTTCCATCACCCCGCCGTAATCGCTGGATTGAACCCGGTATGGGCATGGCGATTTATCGAGGCCGATCCGGGTCTGGCGTTCCTCGCGCTTGGATCAGTGGTGCTGTGTGTCACCGGCGCCGAGGCGCTCTACGCCGACATGGGCCATTTCGGCCGCCGCCCGATTACCCTTGCCTGGCTGTGGATGGTCTTTCCGGCGCTGATCCTAAACTACCTTGGTCAAGGCGCGCTGATGCTTTCGCGACCTACGGCGGTGGACAATCCCTTTTACTATATGGCGCCGGACTCCTTCCGCCTTCCACTGGTCATCCTCGCCACAGTCGCGACTGTCATAGCCAGTCAGGCGGTCATTACCGGCGCCTATTCGGTCGTTCAGCAGGCGGTTCAACTCGGCCTTATGCCGCGTTTGCGTATCGATCATACCAGTGAGCGTGCTGCCGGCCAGATCTATGTACCGTCTATGAACTGGACCCTGATGATCCTCGTCATCCTGCTCGTACTCGGCTTCCGCGAATCCACCAATCTTGCCGCTGCCTATGGCATCGCCGTTACCGGCACGATGTTCATTACCTCGCTCACCTTTGGCTTCCTCGCGCGCAAGGTATGGAACTGGCCGCTGTGGATCGTCATCGGCGTGATCGGCACGTTCTTGCTCATTGACGGCGTCTATTTCGTCTCGAACCTGACCAAATTCTTTGCCGGCGGCTGGTTCCCCCTGCTAATCGGCGCTGTCGCCTTCACCCTGCTTACTACTTGGGCCAGAGGCCGCCAGTTGATGATTAAACGTTTGAACGAGGACTCCCTCCCGCTGGACGTATTCATTAAATCCGCCTCGACGGCGATCCGGGTGCCCAATACCGCCGTATTCATGACCAGTGTACGCGATAGCGTGCCCCCCGCGCTGCTCCACAACCTCAAGCACAATATGGTGCTCCACGAGCGCAACATCCTGCTTACTGTACGAATCGAGGACGTGCCCTTCGTCAAGGACGAGAAGCGTGTTTCGTCGAGGGACTTGGGGCAAGGCTTTCGTCGGGTTATCCTCCATTATGGCTTCATGGAAGACGTCGACGTCCCCGTTGCGCTGGCAAGGGTGACCGACGGCAGCGCCTTGAACTTAATGCGGACCAGTTTCTTCCTTTCACGCCAGACGCTCCTTTCCTCCTCTCGGCCGGGGATGGCGATTTGGCGCGAGAGGCTGTTCAGCTGGATGCTACGAAATGCCCAAAGCGCCATGGAGTTTTTCAAGCTGCCGACAAACCGGGTTGTCGAACTAGGGAGTCAGGTTGAAATTTGACAAGCGCGTTGGAGAGGCGACAGGCCGACGAGAGATGAGACTTAAAGGCTATCAGATTGTGGTTCTACCTCGCGCCGAAGAACAGGGCGGCGGATATTTTGTCACTGTGCCGCAGCTGCCCGGCTGTATGACCGATGGGAAGACGCGGGACGAGGCTATAAGCTACGCTGAATATGCAATCGAAGCGTGGATAGCGCTAGCCCATGACCTCGGTCGCGATATCCCTGCGCCATGCCCACTTGCAGCTACTCAAAATAAGTTGCGGAGGGATGACAGCAGCTGAATGCTCGGTAGTGCGTCGGTCGCCGACAGGCAGCTTGCATGAGGTGATCGTTCAATTGCCTAACGCTTCAGCCCCCAGCTACGACCATTGCGATTGGAGCCTCGCTACAAGCAAAGAGGATTTCGCGGGTCTGCGGCGGGGAGGTTGCCGCGTCGGTGATTGGCGTGGAGCCAGATTGTAAAACTATGGATTCAGGACGCCTCTTGGCGAACAAGCCGCTGGCCCTGGGGTTAATTCTTGCGCGAGCGCGGCGCCCGACACCAGGAGCAGCGTGGCAGTGAGGCGTGAAAGAAGGGACACTGTCACGCTCCAATCGAGATTTGCACGAGCCAATTGCCCTCCCTACCCAAGCCAGTCAATGTATGTCGTGCGAGGCCGTCCCCGACGCGCGCTGATCTGTCTGCGATGTTTGGAGAAGTTATGAGTCAGCAATGCAGCAACGGCCTGGCAATGGGATTTCAGTCCCTAACTTATGGCAAGATTGCGTTGCTCGGCGTCGTGCAAGGGATTACCGAGCTAATGCCGATCTCGTCGACCGCGCACATGCGGGTGGTCCCAGCGCTTCTCGGCTGGAGAGATCCCGGCTCCGCCTTCTCGGCGGCGATGCAACTCGCGGCTCTCGCTGCCGTCATCAGCTATTTCTGGACCGATATCCGACAATTGACGTTGGGCGCCTCTTCAGCAGTCGCGCGCCGTCAATTCTCCGACCCCAATTTCAAGCTGCTCATCGCTATTGCGATTGCGACAATTCCCATCGTCCTTGCTGGAATTATCCTGTCGCCCTACCTCAACCAGTGCAATTCGCCCTTGAGGGCACTGCCGGTAATCGGGTGGTCATGCGTCATCATGGCGGCGCTTCTGGCACTCACCGAATTACTCGCGCGTCACCGACGCTCGGTCGCTGAGTCTTCGTTGATGGACGCGGTGCTCGTCGGCGTGGCGCAGGTCGGCGCGCTCATTCCCGGTGTATCGCGATCGGGCGCAACCCTTACCGCAGCATTGGGTCTTGGCTTCAAACGAGCCGAGGCGGCCCGTCTCTCCTTCCTGCTCGGCATACCGGCAATCGCCTTGGCCGGCCTCAAGGAGCTTTGGGAACTTCATAAAGCCCACCTCAGCATCCACGGTTGGTCGTTGCTTGCCGTCGGCCTGATTATTGCCTCTATGTCGGCCTTCTTCGCGATCTGGCTGTTGATGCGGGTTCTTGAGCGCTTTTCGACTTGGATTTTCGTTTTATATCGTGGCGCGCTTGGCGTTTTCTTGCTCGTCGCCTCGGCGAGCAATTGGGTGCAATGACGTATTCCCGATTAATTATCAGGAGATTTGGAGCGTACTTCTTGGCCACTCCATCGTGGAAATATGCCTGGTATCCCTGCTAAGCACACTCCTTGGCGCCTTCCTCAGCCGCCAAAACTCGTCCGTCGGTTAGCTGAGGTATGCGTAAGCAAGCACGACAACGCCGCCCAGGCCGAGGGCTAGCGAGCCTAGCCAGAATGATCTGCGGCGGGTGATGATGGCCACCGTGCAGATTGCAATCCCAATCTCGGCGAGTGTTGCTGCGACTGCTAGCCTGTGATGGCGGTGCTCATGAACCCGCCCTTCAGCCAGCTTTTCGTCCCTGGCAGCCTCGTCCTCCATGGCATGTTTTTTGACTTCCGTTTGGGTCGCCTTTTGCTCGTCTGAGGTCTTGTGATAACGTTCGGCGTTCGTTCCGCCAGCGTCCGCAGCGATGCCGTACAGGTGCTTCTTTAAGCTATCCGCCTGATACTCGCCCCAGATGTCCGAGGCTTTGTTCTGCTCCAGGACTGCCTCGCTCGAAGACTCAATCGCGGCTCCGGCTTCGAGAGTTTCGAGACTTCCGACGGCGGCCGCCAGCACAGCGAGAACCGCTATCGTAATCGACACCCGCGAGATGAATGGATCGTTGGCATGAGCGGCGTGCTCAGCATGCTCAGCGTGCTCGTGAGCGCTTAAGGCTGGGTCCGACATATCCGTCCTTTAAGTGAGTTTGGGAATTGAAATGTCCGGCGATCGTAACGGTCATCGCGCGCTTTTATAAGGGTGGAAGGTCAAAGTTTGTGCCGCAGGGTCGAGGTGTGAAGAGAACGGTCGCCCAGCGAAACGGCCGGCTCTTCGCCCGTCAAGACGTGCGCGACGACCCGGATGCCGTTTCACGATTAGTTGTATCCGCCCTCGCGCGCAGCCGGCTGAGCGCGCTCATGGGTGCTTCGACCGTGCATGTGACAATTTAAAAGAAACAATCAGGATCGGCGCCGAGACCAGTCCCTGGGAATGGCGGCCTCAAGCGCATCGTCAACGGTAACGATGCCGAGCATCCTGTTTTCGGCATCGACGACCGGTAGGCTGAGTAAATTGAAGTCAGCCATTCTAGTGGTCACCGTGATTATGTCATCGCGCGGGGAGGCCATTACCAAGTTGGTGTCAGCAGCATCGCGGAGCAACATATCCGGTGCAGACTGCAAAGCGCGAACAAGGCTGATTGCAGCCGCCAAGGACCCATCTCCTCGCAAGGTGTAGATCATCGTGAGCGCCTCAGGCTGTAGCGTCGTCGCTAAGCGCAC
>JANXUU010000044.1 GCA_025356055.1 Sphingomonas sp.
GGTGACGAACAAGGCATTTGCTGGCGACGGCGTGACTATGGCGCTGGCACCGGCGGCAGCGCGCTTCAGCTTGCGCGGGGCGGCGAGCGATCTTGCCGGCGTGACTCCAGTTCCGCTGCCGACGCGGATCGGCGATGTCGGCGAGCAGGGCGGGGCGCTTGCGGTGATGCTCGGCCCCGACGAATGGTTGCTGATCGGCGCGGTCAGCGGCGATAGCGCCGGGCCGCCGGTCGGAATCGTCGATGTCAGTGATCGCCAGGTCGGGTTCGACGTCGGCGGGCCCCATGCGGCCGAGTTGCTGATGTCGGGCTGTCCGCTCGACCTTGAGCGGCTGGCGGTCGGGCGGGGCACCCGGACGATCTATGAGACGGTCGAAATCATCGTCATCAAGCGCACCCCGAACGCGTTCCGGGTCGAGGTGTGGCGCAGCTTTGCGCCGTGGCTGTGGGAGGCGCTCGTTCAGGCTGCCCGCAACCGAAATCCAACAACGACATAGGGGCGACGAATGAGTGGCAGGGGCAAGTTCGTACTGCTGATTGCAAGTGAGGATTTGAGGGGCATTGTCGCTGCGGTCGCCAATTCGATCGCCAGTCAGGACTGCAATATCATCGAAAATTCGCAGTTCGGCGACGGCACTACTGGACGCTTCTTTATGCGCGTGGCGATCGACGGGCCCGAGGGGCTGACCGTTGAACGATTCACTACTGCCTTCATCCCCGTCGCGACGGCCTTCCGGCTTGCCTGGCAGATTCACGACTTGCACAAGAAGCTGCGCGCGATGATCCTGGTCAGCCAGGGCGGGCATTGCCTCAACGACCTGCTCTACCGCGCCTCGACCGGCCACTTGCCGATGGACATCACCAGCATCGTCTCGAACCATACCACCTGGCAACGACGAGCCGAACATGAAGGGTTCGCCTTTCATCACTTGCCAATCACCGCCGAAACGAAGCTCGCGCAGGAAGCGAAACTGATGGCGCTGGTCGTCGAGCAGCGGGTCGATGTCATCATCCTCGCCCGCTACATGCAGGTGCTTAGCGATGAACTGTGCCGCAAGCTCGACGGGCGCGTGATCAATATCCACCACAGCTTCTTGCCCGGCTTCAAGGGCGCCAAGCCCTATCATCGCGCTTATGAGCGGGGTGTGAAGATGGTCGGGGCAACCGCGCATTACGTCACCCCTGACCTCGACGAAGGCCCGATTATCACGCAGGACGTGTCGATCGTCGATCATGCCGACACGGTCGACGACCTGATCGCGCAGGGCCAGGATACCGAGAGCCGGGTACTGGCGCGTGCGGTCAAGCTCCACCTCGAGCACCGGGTCATGCTGAGCGGCAGCCGCACGGTGGTGTTTAAGTAGGTGCGCGTCGAACAACCCCTGCTCGACGCGCTCGATTCGCTCGCGCTCGAATGGACGCTGGTCGACCATGAGGCGGTGATGACGGTCGCCGAAAGTGCGCAACTGCACGCCACGATCCCCGGCGCGCACGCCAAGAATCTGTTCCTGAAGGATGCCGGGGGGCAGTTCTGGCTGGTTACAGCGCCGCATGATGCGCGGATCGACCTGAAGGCACTGCCGGCGCTAATCGGCGCGCGCAAACTTAGCTTTGCCAAGGCCGACGACATGGAGCGGCTGCTTGGGGTCACCCCCGGATCGGTCACGCCGCTGGCCGCGATGAATGATGGTGGCGGGCAGGTAACGGTGGTCATCGATGGTGCGCTTGCCGCCGCCGCGCGGGTCAATGTTCACCCTCTGCGCAACAGCGCCACACTGGGCCTGTCGGGGCGCGATCTGGTGGCATTCCTCGAACAGCATGGACACCCGCCGCGCATCGTCGACGTCGACGCCCGCTCATGAGCATTAGCGTCTTCGAGCTGTTCAAGATCGGCATCGGACCATCAAGTTCGCATACCGTTGGACCGATGGTCGCCGCGCGCCGCTTTGGCGAATGGCTCGACGCTCGGGGGCGCTGCTCCAGACGCGGCGGGTCGCGGTGGATTTATACCGCTCGCTCGCCCTCACCGGTAAGGGGCACGCCACCGATACCGCGATCATCCTTGGCCTGTCGGGGTTAAGGTGCGCTTCGGTCGACATCGATGCGGTGTCGATGGTTGGCGCATATCAGAGCAAGCTCGCCTGCTTGTCAGCGTCTCCCAGCGCTGCCGCCGCCTTCACTGCGTCCACCCGCCCCATTGGTAGGTCGAGCCGATCGTCATCACGGTTTAGGAGGGGAGACGAGCGCAAGTGACATTCAGGCATGACCGACCGCCCGCTCTTGGTCGGCGATGATCGTCTTGGCTGCCGCGAAGTAATGGAAAGCCGCCCAGAAGCCGGTCGGCGCGAGGATCAGTAGCGCAGTGCGCAGCGATGCCGCGTCGGCGCCGCCTGGTCCGGCAAAATAATCGCTCATCCACCCCACCACCTGAGGCGCGACGATCAGGTTGAAGACGTTGGCGACGAGCAACGCAATCGCGGTGAACATCGCCCGCATCCTTGGCGGCGCCAAATTCTGGCCAAGCGCAAATGCCGGCCCGATGTAGAAATAGATTGCCGGAATGAATATCCACCACATCGCCGTCGCGACGGGGAGAGAGTGGGTATAATAAGCGATAATCGACGGGATCGTCGCCAACCCCGTCACCGCGCCAAGCAGGTAAACGATCCGCTGCGGATCGACGAATGCGGGTCGCGCAAGCAGCCACGCCGTCAACAACGAAGCCGAAATCCCCATTACAAGGTGGATTGGGCCGACAACTGCCCCCGCCGCTCCGACGTCCAGGTGATATGTCCGCTGAATGAAGGTCGGGGTGAACCACATCAAGCCCCAGCCCCACAACGCCGACACGCCACTGCCCATGATCACATGAAACGCCGCTTTCTGGGAACGGATGAACTTCAGGCTCTCCATCAATGTTGGGGCAGGGGCGTCCGATTCCGCGTCGAGCTGGCCGCGCTTCGGCTCCTTGACCGTGAAATAGACGACTAGCGCGAGGACCACGCCGGGCACGCCAAGCACGAGGAATGCCGCTCGCCAGCCATAAGCATGCGCTACCGCACCTGCCATGTCAGCCCCAAGCCACGCCCCGATCGGCGCGCCGAGTGCGAAGATGGTCATCGCCATTGGCCGCCGGTCCGCCGGAAAATAGTCGCCGATGATGGCATTGCACGCTGGCGTCCCGCCCGCCTCGCCAATGCCGACCCCCATCCGTGCCAGCAGCAGTTGCGAATAGCCGCGCGACAGGCCGCACATCGTCGTCATGACCGACCAGGCGGCGATCGATGCGGCGAGCAAATTCTTGCGATTGTAGCGGTCTGCGACCCACGACAGCGGAATACCCATCGTTACATAGAACAGTGCCAGCGACACACCCGTCAAAAAGGCGATCCCGCCGTCGGTCAGCTTGAGCTCGAGCCGGATCGGCTCCAGCACCGTCGACATGACGTAGCGATCGGCGATGTTGATCGTGTAAACCAGCATCGTGATGAACAGAATGTACCAGCGCAGTTTAAACGTCGTGTCACGTTTAGTCTCAGCCGTAATTACACTGGCCATATCTTCGTCCTTCACAGCTGCATATTGACGGGTTCAGGACCGTGCTCGTTGCCATGAAAGTCTAGGCAGCCCTGATCGAACGGCACACCGATGGTGTCTAGCAGGCGTCTCACCTGCGGCTCAAAGTTGGTGACAACATCCTGGTAATCGACGCGCAACACCTGGCCCGGCAACACAGCGTTCCAATGATCCATCAGCCGGACATAGTCGCCGCGATCCTTAAGCGCATGGCCGAGCGTGAGGTTGACCCCTAGCCTGTGGGCGGCTTTGGCCGGCAGACTCTTGTAGAAGCCCAGCGCCGCGATGCGCCCGTTCTGTAGCATTCCTTTGGCGCGGCGGAGCGGATCTTCGCTGTCCGTTGAAAACTGCGCCGTCAGCGTCATCAAACATTCCTCGAGCAAAATCCCCGCCCCTCCATGCGGGGAGGGATACCTC
>JANXUU010000078.1 GCA_025356055.1 Sphingomonas sp.
CGGGGCGCATCCCGAGACCGGGGCGATGATCTCGGCCTCGATCGGGCGCTATGGCCCGTACCTGGTCCATGACGGCAAGTACGCCCGGCTGTCGTCGACCGCCGAGGTGTTCGAGACCGGCATGAACGCGGCGGTGGCGAAGCTGGCCGACGCGGCGGCCGGGGGCGGTCGGCGGACCGGTGGGCGCGAGCCGCTCGCGGTGCTGGGCGTGCATCCGGTGAGCGGCAAGGAGCTCAAGGTGATGGAAGGGCGCTTCGGGGCCTATGTCACTGACGGCGAGACCCATGCGACGCTGCCCAAGAGCGCCGATCCCAAGGCGGTGACGCTCGACGAGGGTGTGGTGCTGGTCGACGAGAAGGCGGCGAAGGGACCGGCCAAGGGCAAGAAGAAGGTCGTCAAGAAGAAGGCACCGGTGAAGAAGGTGGCGGCCAAGAAGAAGGCCTAGCCGCAGGCCCTGCACTCCGAATCCGCGGGCAGTCGCATCGTGCGCCACTCCAGTGCCGCGCCGTCGAACAGGAACAGCTTCCCCGCGGCATCGGGCTCGATCCCGACGATCGCGCGGATGGCGACCAGCGCGGCGTGTTGCCCGACCGTTCCGACCAGCGCGCCCATGACGCCCTGCTCGGCGCAGGTGTCGCAGTCGTCGGCATCGAACGCATCGCCGACGAAGCAGCGGTAGCAGGGCGCTCCGGCAACATGGCCCCGGAACAGGCCGATCTGTCCGTGGAATTGGGCGGCGGCGGCGGAGACCAGCGGGATGCCGAGGCGGACAGCGGTGTCGCTGACAATCAGGCGGGTGGCGAAGTTGTCGGTGCCGTCGAGAATCAGGTCGTGGTCGGCGAGGAGGTCGGCAGCGTTGCTCGCATCGATCCGGCACGCGATGGGCAAGACCTCGACGAACGGATTGAGGGCATTGACGAATCTCGCCGCGAGCATCGCCTTGCCCTGGCCGATCTGATCACTTCGATAGAGCGGTTGGCGCTGGAGGTTGGAGAGGTCGACGGTGTCTCCGTCGATAATGGTCAGCTTGCCGATGCCGGCCCCCGCCAGCGCCGGGATGACCGCCGAACCGATGCCGCCCGCGCCGACCACGGCGACGCGCGCCGCTTTCAGCCATTGCTGCCCCGCGCCGCCGACCTGCGGCAGAACGATGTGGCGGGCGTAGCGGTCCAGTTCCTCGTTAGTCATCGCGCGCCCGTCATCGGCCTGTGCTGCCGAAGCCTCCGTGTCCGCGATCCGTGGCGTCGAGTTCATCGACCTCGTCGAACCCGGCCCGGGTCACGGCGGCGGGGACAAGCTGGGCGATCCGCTCACCGCGTCGCACCGGGAAGACCTCCGACCCGTGGTTGATCATCAGCACTTTCAACTCGCCGCGATAGTCGCTGTCGATCGTGCCGGGCGTGTTGGGAACGGTCACGCCATGTTTGAAGGCGAGGCCCGAGCGCGGGCGGACCTGGATCTCGAAGCCCTCGGGGATGGCAACCTTGAACCCGGTCGCGACGGCATGGCGCTCACCTGGCGCGAGGTCGATGTACTCGGCTGCGACAACATCCATGCCCGCCGCGCCCGGTGTGGCGTAGGCGGGGAGGGGGAGGCCCTCGCCATGCGGCAGGCGGGCGATCTGAATGCGGATCATGTCAGTTGCGTCTTTGCGTTCAGGGTTTGGACGATGCGGGCGATCAGCCGGGCGGCGACGGCTTCCTTGGTCGCGGCTTCCCATGGCTCGTTACCGGCGGCGGTGATGAGGTGGACCTGGTTGTAGCTGCTGCCCATCACGTCTCCCGAAACGTCGTTGGCGACGATCCAGTCGGCGCCCTTGGCGGTACGCTTGGCGGCGGCGTTGGCGACGAGGTCGTTGGTTTCCGCGGCAAAGCCGATGAGCAGACGTGGCCGTTCGGGGGAAGCCGCGAGCGTGGCGAGAATATCGGGGTTGGCGGCGAAGGCGAGCGCGGGCGGGCCGTCGCCCTTCTTGAGCTTGATCGGTGAGGCGGCGACCTTCCAGTCGGCGACCGCCGCGACGAGGATCGCGACATCGGCGGGCAGTGCCGCCTCGACCGCCGCGGCCATCTGCTCGGCGGTCTCGACATCGATGCGGGCGACGCCGCCGGGCGTTGGCAGCGCGACCGGCCCGGCGATCAGCGTCACGCGCGCTCCGGCCCGGGCGGCGGCGGCGGCGATGGCGAAACCCTGCTTGCCCGAGGAGCGATTGGCGATGACGCGGACGGGGTCGATCGGTTCGTGAGTTGGTCCGGCGGTGATCAGGATGTGGGTTCCCGCCAACGGGCCCGACAGCAGCGGTGTCGCGATTTCGCCCGACACGAGCGGGAAACTTTGTTCGATGAAACGGGCGATTTCGGTGGGCTCGGCCAGCCGCCCGGGGCCAAACTCACCGCACGCCATCGCGCCGTCGTCGGGTTCGATCACCATGATCCCATCGGCCTTCAGCCGCGCCAGATTGCGCTGCGTCGCGGGGTGGAGCCACATGCGCACATTCATTGCCGGCGCGACGACGACCGGCTTGTCGGTCGCGAGGAGCAGGGTGGTGGCGAGGTCGTCGGCGATCCCGGCGGCCATCTTGGCCATGAGGTCGGCGGTCGCGGGGCAGACGAGGACAACATCGGCGGCGCGGCTGAGCTGGATATGCCCCATCTCGCGCTCGTCCTTCAAATCCCACAGCGAGGTGTAGACGGGGCTTTCGGCCAGCGCGGCCAACGTCATTGGCGTCACGAAATGCGCGCCGCCAGCCGTGAGCACCGGGGTCACGCTGTGCCCCGCCTTGCGGAACAGGCGGATCAACTCGCTCGCCTTGTAGGCGGCGATTCCGCCTCCGACGATGAGCAATATGCGAGCCATCGGCCTAGTGTAGCAGTAACATCGCCGCCGCGCCTACCGCCGCGGCGACTGCGCCGACCAGCACAAAGCCGACGAACGGGGCGGACTTGATTGTCGCGTCGACGGCAAGCGGCGGGGGTGGAGGGGCGGCACCGCGGGGCGGGAAGGTCTCGTCGAGCCGCTTGATCAGTTCGGGGATGAGCTTGGCGGTGCGGACGAGGTCGACGATCGTATCGGCGACCTGCGCTTCGGGGCCGAGTTCGCCGCGCAACCACTCGCGCAGGAACGGCTCGGCCGCTTCCCACATGTTGATGTCGGGGTCGAGCGCGGTGGCAACGCCTTCTTCCATGACCATGGTCTTTTGCAACAGCAGCAGATGCGGCTGGGTTTGCATGTCGAAATCGCGGGTGATCGAGAACAGGCTTTCAAGCATTCGCCCGACCGAGATCGACTTGACGGGGAGGCCGCGGATGGGTTCGCCGACCGCACGCAAGGCGGTCGCGAATTCAGCGACATTATGGTGTGAAGGAACGTATTGTGCCTCGAAATGAATTTCGGCGACGCGCTGATAATTGCCGGTGATGAGGCCGTACAAGATTTCGGCGAGCCACATTCTGGCGCGCCGGTCGATGCGGCCCATTATGCCGAAATCGATCGCGGCGAGGCGGCCATCGGGGAGGGCGAACAGATTGCCCTGATGAAGATCGGCGTGGAAGAAGCCGTCGACCACCGCCTGGCGAAGGAAAGCGCGAATGAGGATCGCGGCGAGCGTTTTGAGGTCGTGGCCGGCGGCGATCAGCTCGTCGCGGCGCGTGAGCTTGATCCCGTCGATCCACTCGAGCGTCATCACGCGGCGGGCGGTGCGGCTCCAGTCAATTTCGGGGACATAGAAGCCTGGCTCGGCGACCATCGCTTCCTTAAGTTCGGAGGCGCTTGCAGCTTCGCGCTGGAGGTCGAGCTCGCGGCGGGTCCATTGCTTGAAATGGGCGACGACGAGGCGGGGCCGAAGGCGCTCGGCCTCGCCGCCGAGGAGTTCGACATGGCCAGCGGCCCACTCGTAAGTCTCAAGCGCACGGGCGAATTCATCTTCGATCCCGGGGCGCAGGACCTTGACCGCGACGGTGCGGCCTTCGGTGGTTACGGCCTTGTGGACCTGGGCGATCGACGCGGCGCCAACGGGCATTTCGTCGATCGACTGAAACAGGGTTTCGAGCGGGACACCGAGGCCTTTTTCGATTGCCTTGCGGATTTCGGCGAAGGCTACGGGGGGCAGCGAATCCTGGAGCTGGATGAGATTTTTTGCCGCGGTCTCACCGACCAGGTCGGGGCGCGTGGCGAGTGCCTGGCCGAGCTTGACCGCGGCGGGGCCGATTGCCTGGAGCGCGGCGGCATAGTCGGGCTCGGCAGGCTGGCGCAGGCCGAAGCGGGCAAGGCGGAGGAGGTGGCGGACGGGGGGCGGGGTGAGCGGATCCCGCTCGATCCCTTGCAGCGCGCCGTGGCGGGCGAGCGTCCGGCCCCATTTGAGGAGGCGCCACAGGTGCGTGACCGAAGTGGTCAAATTTTCCAGCCGCTGTGGATTGCGACGAGTCCGCCGAGGATCGGTTCGACGCGCGTCTGCGAGAAACCCGCTTCGCCGATCATTCGTTCAAATTGCGGCATCTTGGGGAATTTGCGGATCGATTCGACGAGGTAGCGGTAGCTGTCTTCGTCCTTGGCCACGGCCTTGCCGATCTTGGGGATCAGGCGGTCACCATATTTGTCGTAAAGCTCGCCGAAGCCGGGCCATTCGGTGGTCGAGAATTCAAGGACGAAGAAGCGTCCACCGAAGCGCAGCACGCGGTGGGCCTCGCGCAGCGCGGCGGGGATGTCGGTGACGTTCCTGATCCCGAATGCGATGGTGTAGGCGTCGAAGCTGGCGTCGGCGAAGCTTAGTGTTTCGGCATTTTCGCGCTGCCAAACGAGACCCTCGATGCGGCTTTTCTTCGCTCGGTCCATGCCAACGGCGAGCATGTCGGCATTGATGTCGCTGACGGTGACCTTGGCCCCGCGCTTGGCCATGCGGAAAGCGATGTCGCCGGTGCCCCCGGCCATGTCGAGGATGTGCTCGCCGTCGCGCGGCTTCACTCTGGCGACGAAGCGGTCCTTCCACAAACGGTGCATGCCGCCCGACATGAGGTCGTTCATCACGTCATAATTGCGCGCAACCGAGGTGAAGACCGATCCTACGCGGCGAGTCTTCTCCTCGGGGCTGACAAGGGCTTCGCCGAAATTGACCGTCTTGCTCATCGTTTGGCCTCTAGCGGGCCACGCGGTGCTTCGCCATAGCGTAGGCATGCCGGAACTGCCCGAAGTCGAGACCACCGTTAGCGGGTTGAGAAAGGTACTGGAAGGCCGGCGGCTGACTGGCGTCATGCCGCGCCGCGCCGATTTGCGGCGAGCAATCCCCGAGGATTTGGGGCAGCGGCTGACGGGAGCGCGGGTTACCGGGCTTGGGCGGCGGGCGAAATATGGGCTGATCGAGACCGATCGGGGCGATACTTTGGTGTTTCATCTTGGCATGTCGGGGCGGTGGCGGATCGATCCCGCGGAATTGGGCAAGCACGACCATCTCGTTCTCGAGACTGACGACGGACACCGGCTTTCGCTCAACGATCCGCGACGGTTCGGGTCGCTCGATCTGCTGCGGACCGACGCGATTGCCGAATGGCCGCCGTTCGTGGCGATCGGACCCGAGCCGCTGGGTGGGACGGTGACGGGCAAGTTGCTGAAGGAGCGATTCGCGGGGCGTAGCGCGGCGGTGAAATTACTGCTGCTCGACCAGCGAATCGTTGCGGGACTGGGCAACATCTATGTCTGCGAAGCGTTGTTCAGGGCGCAAATTGACCCTCGCAAAGCGGCGGGCAAAGTGTCGCGCAAGAAGCTCGATGCGCTGGCTGCGGCGATCCCGGCGGTACTGCTCGATGCGATTGCGGCGGGGGGATCGTCCCTGCGCGATTTTGCAGCGCCCGACGGGGAGCTCGGCTATTTTTTGAAATCGTTCGACGTCTATGCTCGCGAGGGCGAGCCGTGCGGGTGCGGAGACAAGGTCAAGCGGATCTTGCAAGGAGGTCGATCGACGTTCTACTGTTCCGCTTGCCAGCGCTAGTTGACGAATCCGGCTTGCCTGCGTAGGGCAAGGCTACGCCGGTGCGGCCCTACCGGGTTTCGCGCCGCTTTTTCATTCAACCAAGTTTGAGGTCCTTTCCATGGCGAATACGCCGCAAGCCAAGAAGCGCATCCGTCGCAACGCCGCCCGCGCCGAAGTGAATGGCGCTCGCGTCAGCCGTATCCGCACCTTCATTAAGGCAGTCGAGGGCGCACTGGCCGCGGGCAACAAGGACGAGGCCGCGACTGCTCTCAAGCAGGCCCAGCCCGAACTGATGCGCGGAGTCGCTCGCGGAGTGATTCACAAGAACACAGCATCGAGGAAGTTCTCGCGGATGACGAAGCGCGTTTCTGCTCTCGGCTAGGCTTTCGTGACACCAACGTCCCGGATCGAAACGGACCGCCGGCGCAATCCGGCGGCCTTTTTCGTTTCGTTTCAGAAATAAGTGAATGATTCCGGCGATTCGTTTTTCCAGAAATTTTGAGACGCACTAAAAACAGCAGTAAACTGCGGTTGACGAGCTTCTCTCTAACGATTCTCGTGTCAACCGTCTTTATTTCACTTGTGTGAAAAAACTCGCTTGAATGCCGGCGCCACTGCTCGCACACCCTTTCGACCGGGCGCGAATCTGCGCCAGGGGGCACAGAAGAAACTGAATGACCAGCGCCGCGAATCATATTCGGCGCGATCGTCAAACTGTGCCCGGATGACGGTGAGGACTCGGTCGGTGCAGCGTGTTGATGAAAGGTCGAATCATGCCCAGGAGGCACTGGCTGCGCCGCTCGAAGCCGCATGGGAATCGATCCGCCAGGGGCTTCGCCGCGATCTCGGTGCGCGCACCTTTGACGGCTGGCTGAAGCCGGCCGAAGTTGGTGCCTTCGATGCTGATTCGGGAGAGTTGTCGCTTCTCATGCCGAGTCAGTTCATGGCCGACTGGGTGCGCTCACATTTTGGCAATCGCTTGAATTTGGCCTGGCGCGCAACGTTGCCGCTGGTGCGCGAAGTGCGGATCGCCGCCGCCGCCGATGCGCCCAAGCCAGCGCCGCTGCTGGTGCTCGAGGAAATCCCCGAGCCGCCCGAACCGGTTCCGACGCGCGATCCCAACGCGCCGCATTTCGATCCGCGGTACCGGTTTGAGACGTTCATCGTCGGCAAGGCCAACGAGGTCGCCGCGAGTGCCGCCCGGACGCTGGCGAGCGCCGACAAGGTCGCGTTCAATCCGCTGTTCATTCATGGTGGCACCGGGCGCGGCAAAACCCATTTGCTTCACGCCATCGGACAAGCGTTCCTCGCAACTCATCCGGGCGCGAAGGTCGCCTCGATGTCGGCCGAAAAGTTCATGGTCGAATTTGTCCGCGCAATTCGCGAGAATGACACAATCGGGTTTAAGGGGCGGCTGCGCTCTGCTGACCTGCTGCTGATCGACGACGTTCAGTTCATCGCTGGCAAGGATTCGACGCAGGAAGAATTTTTCCACACGATGAATGAGATCATCACCGCCGGGCGGCGGCTGGTAATCACGTCAGACCGCGCACCGCAGGACCTTGACGGAATTGCCCCGCGAATCCTGTCGCGGCTGTCGTGGGGGCTGGTCGCCGACATTAATCCAGCCGATTATGAGCTTCGCCTCAACATCATCGACGCGAAGCTTACCGACCTGCCGGGGGTCGAGATGTCACGCGCCGTCGTCGAATTCCTCGCGCGCCGGCTGACCGCTTCGATCCGCGAACTGGAGGGCGCGCTTAACCGCATTGCCGCATATGCTGTGATGACCGGGCGGACGATCGATGTCGCGTTCGTCGAGGAAGTGCTGGCGAACGTGCTTCGCGCCAATCAGCGACGCATTTCGATCGACGAGATCCAAACCCAGGTTGCCGAACATTATCGCATCCGCAAGGCCGAGATGACGTCGGCCCGACGAGCACGCGATGTCGCCCGCCCACGGCAGGTGGCGATGTATCTGTCGAAACAGCTAACGCCCAAGTCGCTGCCCGACATCGGTCGGCGCTTTGGCGGGCGCGATCACACGACGGTGATCCACGCGGTCAAGCAAATCGAGAAATTGCGCGCCTGCGATCCCGAGATCGACGCCGCGGTACGGCTGCTGACGAGGCAACTCGAGGGATAGGCTCCCACATTGCCGGACATGAAAAGCCCGCTGGAAGCGATCCCGGCGGGCTTTTCAGTGGCTCGTGCGAGTGCCCTAGTAGCGCCGCGCCGCGCGCGCAGCCGAAGGGACGGTAATCCTGACCGTCTCACCACTGCGCCCCGGGAAGCCGGTGAACATCGCCTCGACTAGGTTCGGCACGATCCGGCCGAGGTCGTCGTTCTGCGAGCGCGCCTTGGCGTGGCCCTCGAACACCGACTGGTTGTCGGCGTGTCGCCGGATGTCGACGTCGAGGTTGCTGCGATAGACGGTGTAGCTGGTGATGCCGCTATCGAATGGCGAGTAGAACGGATCGTCCCAGCCGTAATAGAAGGCGCTGCGGTAACCGCCGAACCGCGGGTAGTAATAGGGTCGCCCGAACGAACCGCCAAAGCCATAACCTAACCCGCCATAACCGCCATAGCCATTGCCGAAGCGGTTACCCGAAAACGGGTCGGACTGATATTCCGTCGTACCGCGGTCTACTGCATAGCCAACGTTTACAAGCAGGGTGGCGCCCTGAGGGGTCGTCGCCGGAACATAGCCCTGCGCCTGCATCGCCTGCGCGACATAGGCACCGAAGCGCTGAAACTCGAGGCTGCCGTTGAGACGCGGGTCCATCGGAACGACAAAAAAGCTCTGCCCAGCAGGCGCGGGCATCATCTGGAAGCGCGACACCTGGGCGGGGAAGCCGGTCTCGCAGGCCGAGAGGCCAAGGGTCGCCGCGCCTAACAACGCAACGGCGGCAAGTTTCATCTTACGCATGAGTAGTAACCCCTCGAATCGGGAAAACAGCTTGTAGGAGAGCAGTATAACGCCTCCTTGCCTGAATAGTCGATGAAGCGAGCCGCAGAAGCGGCGAAGTGTCAATGACTTAGCCCAACCGCACTGTAGACAGCAGCGAGCGTTGGCGCGGCGAGGTCACGCGCGCGATCGGCGCCGCGGGCGAGGAAGGCGTCGATCGTGGGTTCGTCGCGGCGCAGATCCTCAAGCCGGGCGCGGATCGGTGAGACGGTGGCGATGACCGCATCGGCAAGCGCGGGCTTGAAGGCGCCGAATCCCTGGCCCGAAAAGCGCGCAAGAACCTGCCCGACGCTTTCGTCCAACAGCGCCCCCAGCAGGCCGACAAGGTTTTTCGCTTCGGGACGTCCGTCGAGCAGCGCCGGATCGTCGGGCAGCGGTTCGGGATCTGTCTTTGCCTTGCGGATTTTTTGCGCGATGGCGTCGTCGCTGTCGGTCAGATTGATACGGCTCTGTTCCGACGGATCGGACTTGGACATCTTCGTCGAGCCATCGCGCAGGCTCATCACTCGAGCGGCAGTGCCGCCGCCAATGAACGGTTCGGGGGCGACGAACAATTTGGTGTCGAAGTCATTGTTGAACTTGATCGCGATGTCGCGCGCGAGCTCGATATGCTGTTTCTGGTCTTCGCCGACGGGGACGTGGGTCGCGCGATAGACCAGCACATCGGCGGCCTGGAGCACGGGGTAGGTGAACAGCCCGACGCTCGAACTTTCGCGGTTCTTACCCGACTTGTCCTTGAACTGGGTCATCCGGTTGAGCCAGCCCATCCGCGCAGTGCACATGAGGATCCAGGCGAGCTCGGGATGGGCGGGGACGGCGGACTGGGCGAACAGGGTGGACTTGGCGGGATCGATTCCGCTGGCGATCAGGGCCGCAGCCATTTGGCGGACATTGGCGCGCAAGGTGATGGGGTCGACATCGACGGTGAGAGCATGGAGATCGGCTAGGAAGAACAGGCATTCGGCTTCGTCCTGCATCCGCACCCAGCGCAGAATTGCGCCCAGGAGGTTGCCGAGGTGAAGGTCGCCGGTCGGCTGGATGCCTGATACGACTCGCATCGGCGGCTTTGAGGTGCCGACGTCAGGCGGGGTCATTGGGGACCCCCTCGACCATCGGCTTCTTGCTGCGGCGGAGCAGTTTGAGTTCGTCCTTGTCGATCCCGCCTATCACCCAGACGAGCGGAAAATAGACCAGCATTCCGCCGCCGACGATCGCGACGACTCCGGCCATCCGCTTTGTGACGGAGCCGGCGAACCAGGGTTCGAGCCCGGTCTTGATGGCCCAAAGTGCCGCCGCCATCGCCGCGGCGGCGATGAGCTGGCGCGTGATGCGCGAAGCGAGCCAGCCTTCAATGCGGAAATGCCCGCGGCGGTGGAGAATGACGTAGAGCATCACGCAGTTGAGCCACGAGCAGATCGCGATTGCAGCGGCAAGTCCGGCGATCCCGAACGGCGGGATCAGGACGAAGTTGAGCACGACGTTGGCGACGAGCACGATGATCGCGGTCTTGACCGGGGTTGCGGTGTCCTGGCGCGAGTAGAAGCCCGGAGTCAGCACTTTGACCAGCACGTAGGCGGGCAGGCCGAGGACGATGATGCCGAGCGTGGTCGCGGTGACCGCGGCGTCGGCAGCCGAGAATTTGCCGCCCGCGAACAGGGCAAGGACGAGCGGGTAGGCACTGATCGAGAGGGCGAGGGCGGCGGGGAGGCACAGGAACATCGCCAGCTCGGCCGCCTGGCCCTGGACCCGCGCCGCCTTGTCGGGCTCGCCCGCGCCGACGAAGCGGCTGACCTGGGGGAGGATGGCGGTGCCCAGTGCGGCGCCGATCACGCCCAGCGGAAGCTGGTTGAGGCGGTCGGCATAGTTGAAATAGCTCATCGATCCGGTGCCGATCCGGGTCAGGAAGAAAGTGTCGATGAACGCGCTGATCTGGTAAACGCCGGCGCCCAGTGTGGCCGGGACAACGACACGGACGAACTGGCGGACCCCCGGCGTATAGCGCGGGCGGCGCAGCTTGAGCGAAATGCCGGCCTTCTTCGCCGAGAGCCACAAAAGCCCCATCTGGATGAAACCGCCGACTGTGACGGCGATGGCGAGCGCGGTCGCGGTGACTTCACCGCCGACGCGAACGAAGATCAGTGCGAACAGCATCGCCAGATTGAGGAGCGCAGGGGCAAAGGCGGCAGCGGTGAAGCGGGCAAGGCTGTTGAGGATGCCCGAGAACAGTGAAACGAGACTGATCAGGACGAGGTAGGGGAAGGTGATGCGGGTCAGGAACGTCGCGAGGGCAAGCTTCTCGCCATTATAGCCCGAGATTGCCGCAACGAACGCCGGCATGATGATCTCGAACACCAGGGTGAACATGACCAGCGTTGGCAGGAACACCGCCAGCACCTGCTCTGAAAATTTCTTGGCCGCTGCCTCGCCGCCCTCGCCGTGGAGGCGCTGGCTGAACAGAGGAACGAAGCCGGCAGAAAAAGCACCCTCGCCGAATAGTCGGCGGAAGGTGTTGGGCAGGCGGAAGGCAACGAAAAAGGCATCGGCCGCGACGCTTGCCCCCATGATGCGCGACATCAGCATTTCGCGCGCGAAGCCGGCGACTCGGCTGACGAGGGTCAGCCCGCCGATCGTCCCGGTCGACTTGATCAGGCTCGCGCCGCCGCCCTTGTTCGTTCCTGCTTGCGCCAAGGATCAAGCCTGGCCGAGGTCGGTCGGCTGGAAGCCCGGCGCCGGATCTGGCGCGGCGTGGCCGTTGGGTGCGGTCTCCGCATTGGCGGTTTCGACCTGCTGCATATAGGCGGCGGCGAAATCGATCGGATCAAGCAGCAGCGGCGGAAATCCGCTGTTCTGAACGGCATCGGCGACGATCTGGCGCGCGAACGGGAACAGCATGCGCGGCGCCTCGACCAACAGGAACGGCGCGAGCGATTCTTCTGGAAGGTTGCGGAAGGCAAAGATGCCGCCATAGGAAAGGTCGACGTGGAAATGGACGCCGTTGTCCGACTTGGCCGAAACTTCGATTTTCAGGACAACTTCGTGAACGTCGTCGGCGACCTTGTCGACGCCGATGTTGAACTGAACGTCGAGCTGGGGCTGTACGGCCCATTGATAGACCGCCGGCGCATTCGGGTTCTCGACCGACAGATCCTTGATATATTGCGCGATTGTCGCGGCCTGCGGCTGGGTTTCGTCGTCGCCGGTCGCGGCTGCGGAGGTCAGGTTCTGCTCGTCGGCCATGGTCGTCGCTGGTCCTTGTGGGGTGGGGCAGGGAGGTCTGCCGGATTAAGCAAGCGCGACTAGCAGCCACCATTATGGCGTGCAATGAGCGCCGCGCCGTGGCACCCTCTTTGAAACCGCGCGTTAAGGCGACTATATCCATGATAGGCGGGGCCGACCCGTCGCTCGGTAGGAAGAACCATTGACTGCCATCGTCATCCTCGCCCTCGTCGCCTTGTTCATCGGCCTGCGCCTCTATGCGGTGCTCGGCGAGCGTACCGGGCATGAACAGCCGATCCTCAAGCCGGCCGATCCCGACGCTCGAGTCGAACCGCGCGCCGCTGCGGTCCCAACGCAGCCGACGAGTTCGCTCGACCCGGCAGGCATGGCATATCTACCGACCGCGGGACCGGGGGTACGCGCGCTGCTTGCCGCCGATTCGAGTTTCGATGTCGCTCGTTTCCTCGATGGGGCGAAGGCGGCGTACCGATTGGTGCTCGAAAGCTTTTGGAAGGGTGAGCTCGATTCGATCCGCCCGCATGTCGATGCGCAAATTCTCGATACGTTTACAGCCGCAGTCGAGGATCGGACGGCGCAGGGGCTCAAACTCGACAATCGCCTCGTAGCAATCGAGCAGGCGGTAATTTCGGAAGCTTCGCTTACGAAGACCGTCGCCGAAGTGACGGTGCGGTTCGAGGCCGACATCGCCGCAGTGACTCGCGATGCCGAAGGCGCCGTGGTTGCCGGGTCGATGTCCGACGCGGTCCAAACCCGCGATTTGTGGACCTTCCGCCGCGACCTTGCATCGCGTGATCCCAACTGGGTGCTGATCGAAACCGACGAGGACGAGTGATCTCGCGCGGATTCGCGCTCGGCACGTTGTTGTTCTTGGCCGGGTGTGCCCAGCGCACGCCGCCGGTGGCACCGGCCGCTCCTTCGCCACGGTCGGCGCCGCCTGTTCCGGTTGTAGTTCTCAGTAACGCATTGCTCTCCGGGGTGACGCTGGCTGAACCACGACCAGTTGATGAAGGCGCAGCAGCCATTGCGCTTTCAGCGTTCCGGACGAGTTGTCCGGTGCTCGTCAAGCGTGTTGACTCGTCCGGCCTGACCAAGCCCGACGACTGGATCGCCACCTGCGCTCAGGCTGAGGCCGTCGTTCCAGACGCAGCAGCGGGCTTCTTTCGCGATCAGTTCGAATGGGCTCGTGTAGGCGACGGCAAGGCATTTGCGACCGGCTATTACGAGCCCGAAATTGCGGGCGCGCGGATCCGCAAGCCTGGCTTCGAGACGCCGATTTACGCGCTTCCGGCCGACCTTGTTCGTTGTACGCGGCCTGACGGAACGCCGGGACGTGGGAGAGTTGATCCGGTCACTTTGGCGTGTCTGCCTTTTTTCACTCGCGCTGAAATCGAGGACGGAGCGCTTGCCGGGCGCGGGCTTGAGATTGCGTGGGCGGCCGATCCGGTCGCGCTGTTCTTCGTCGAGGTGCAGGGGTCGGGGCGTATAAGGCTCGCTGACGGTTCAATGATGCGGATCGGCTATGCCGGGCAGAACGGATATCCCTATACCGCGATCGGGCGGCTACTGCGCGAGCGCGGGGTGCTTCCGCCGGGCGGGGCGACAATGCAGGGGATCGTTGCCTGGATCGCCGCGCACCCGAACGAGGGCAAGGCGCTGTTGCGCGAGAATGCGAGCTATGTGTTCTTCAGGGAGTTGACCGGAACAGGGCCTCTCGGCGCGCTCGCCGTTCCCGTCACACCCCACGCGAGCGTCGCCGCCGACCCGGCGTTCATTCCGCTCGGCGCGCCAGTTTTCCTTGCGCTGGACCGGCCTGAAGCGAGCGGGCTGTGGGTGGCGCAGGATACCGGCGGGGCGATCAAGGGGAGCAACCGCGTCGATACCTTCTGGGGCGCTGGGCCCGATGCCGAGCGGATCGCCGGGGGGATGGCGGCAAACGGGGCAGCATTGCTGTTGCTGCCCAAGGGAACGGTCGAGCGTGCGCACGCTGGGCGCTGACGAGCGGGAGCTGTGGGACCGGGTGACGGCGACGATCCGGCCCTTGTCGCGCAAAGTCGTCGCTGCACCGGTACAACCCAGCCCTTCGATGCTCGTAGCGCAGCCCGCTCCCCTTCCGCCGCGCGCCAAGGGTCCGCCGCCTCGACGCAAGGCGTTACTTCCCGCTTCCCCGCCCCGCCCCGGGGCGACACTTGACGGCAGCTGGGACAAAAAGCTCGCAAAGGGAACTCTCGAGCCTGACCAGATCCTCGACTTGCACGGTCATAACCTCGACGGCGCCTGGGCGGCGATCGACAGCGGGCTGGAGCGCGCGATTGCGAACGGCGACCGCGTACTGCTTCTGATCACCGGCCATGCCCGCGCAGGCGAGCCGCCAATCGTCCGCGGGCGGATCCGCGCGGCAGTACACGACTGGCTCGCCCACTCGCGTCATGCCCGCCACATCGCCGCGGTCCGCGGGGCGCATCGGCGGCATGGAGGCGGGGGCAGCCTGTACCTCATTCTGCGCCGCCCGCGCTGACGCTTTCTTAACCCCCTTTGCTTATTCGTGGGGTTGGAAGGACGAGTGCAAATCGGCATTCGCGGGCGAAACGGCATGAAGGATGGCGCCGCGTTAAAGACCAGCAACGCGCTTCTTTCGGGCGCGGCCGGTGGCGCGTCGTTTATCTTTTCGCTCACCGCCTTCCTCTACATCACCGAATTCAATCAGCAGATTGTGGCTTCGATCGTCGCCGGAGCCTTCTGCCTTCTTGTCAGCTATGTCGCTTCCGAGCGTCCCAACAGCGAAAGCGCTCGGGCGCTGGCCGCACTTGGCGACCGACTGCTTGCGGTCGAGAGCGGTGACCTTACCAGTCCAGCGCCCGAGATCGTCGTGCGCACGATGCCTGCGGTGGCGGCGGCGGTCGATAGCCTGTTCACCGAAGTCCGCTCGTCGATTGACAATGCCCATGCGCTGGGGATGTACGACCCCGTCACCTCGCTGCCCAATCGCCTCCATTTTCGGGCCGAAGCCAACAAACTGCTCGGCGAGCGCGTGCGCGGACCGGCTGGGCAGTCGCCCGCGGCAATGCTGTTCGTTGATCTCGATCGGTTCAAGGCGGTCAACGATAGCCTTGGCCACGCGCGTGGCGACCAGTTGCTGATCATGGTCGCCAACCGGTTGCGCGTCGTTGTAACCGCCGAACTCGCCGAAGTTGCAGCGCGGCGGCCACTGGTAGCGCGGCTGGCGGGCGACGAATTCACCCAGTTCTTCACGACGATCGCCTCGGCCGACGAGATCGAGCGCGTCGCACGGCGAATCGCACTCGCGATCAGTGAACCATTCGAGCTTCAGGGGCATAGCGTCGACATCGGCGCCTCGATCGGAATCGCGCTCAGCCCTGACCATGGCGTGAGCATCGAATCGCTGATGCGCGCTGCCGACATCGCGATGTATCGGGCGAAATCGCTCGGCGGCGGACAGCATTGCCTGTTTTCCGACGAATTGGCGCACGAGCACCAAGTCAAGGTCGACACCGAAAAGGCGCTGACCGAAGCGGTTCAGCGAGGCGAATTCCTGCTGGCGCTACAGCCGCAACTCAGCCTTCGCACCGGCGAAGTGACCGGCGCCGAAGCGCTGATCCGCTGGATCCACCCGCGAGATGGGATGCGGATGCCCAATAGCTTTATTCCGGTTGCCGAGCAGACCGGGATTATCGGCGAGATCGGTGACTGGGTCATCGCCGAAGTCGCCTCGATGCTTGGCGCATGGCACCGCGAGGGCAATGCGCATCGGGTTGCGTTCAACGTGTCCCCGCGCCAACTCGACCGCGGCGATTTCTTCGGGCGGATGCGACAGGCGTTCGTCGACCAGGGTGTGCCGCTCTCGCTGATCGAGCTTGAGTTCACTGAATCGGCAGCGATGGAAGTCAGCGAGAATGTGCTGCGCGAAATCGCCGCGCTGAGGGCCGACGGAGCAAAGATCGCGATCGACGATTTTGGCACGGGCTATTCCAATCTCGCGCGGCTGCGTGCGATGCCGCTCGACCGGGTTAAGCTCGACCCGTCGTTGATTGCCGACATCGAGACCGACGAAAAGGCGCGGGTCGTCGTCCAGGCGGTCGTCCAGCTGATTCACGGCGTTGGTTGCGAAATCGTGGCGGAGGCGGTCGAGACGGTGGCGCAGGCCGACATCCTGCGCGCGATGGGGTGCCAGACGGTGCAGGGCTATGTCTTCGCGCACCCGATGTTCGAGGATGAATATCGCACCTGGACGCTCAATGCCGAGCGTAGCGGGGCCCGCAAGCGGGCGTGACTTGTAAGCGCTTTATGAAAACGCCTTGGCAATCACCCGTCCGTAAATCCGCGAAAGCGCGTGAATATCTTCGATCGCCGCGCATTCGTCGAGCTTGTGCATCGTCGCGTTGGGTAGACCGAAATCGACCACCGGGCACAGCTTGATGAGGAAGCGGCCGTCCGAGGTGCCGCCGCCGGTCGAGAGTTCGGGCTCGATTCCGGTCTCTTCGCGGATGGCCGAAGCGACAAGGTCATAGAGCTTGCCCGGCGGGGTTAAGAATGCCTCGCCCGAAATTAGCGCGCGGACGGTCGAGCCCGGGGCCTCGCGGGTGGCCACCTCATTGACCATGCGGACAAGGTCACGGCCGTGCTGGATATTGTTGAAGCGGATGTTGAGCCGTGCTGTGGCGCCGCCAGGGATCACGTTGGGTGCACCGGGAGGGGCGCCGACGTCGGTGAATTCCAGCTTCGAAGGTGGAAAGGCGTCGTTGCCGTCGTCGAGGTGCACAGCATCGAGCGCCGCGACGAGGCGGGCGAGCGCGGGGATCGGGTTATTCGCCTTGTGCGGATAGGCGACATGGCCCTGCGTCCCGGGAACATCGATCCACATGTTGACCGATCCGCGCCGACCGATCTTGATCGTGTCGCCAAGGCGGGTTTCGCTTGTCGGTTCGCCGATGAGGATAAAGTCGGGGGCGAGCGCGCGCTCCTCGAGCCAGTCGATGATCGCGAGCATGCCGTGAAGCCCGGGGCCTTCCTCGTCGCCGGTGATGAGTAGCGAAAGGGTGCCTTTGTTCTGCGCGGGCGGGATCGCGGCGACGAAGGCGGCGATCGCGCTCTTCATGTCGTTTGCGCCGCGGCCGGTGAGCATGCCGTCTTCGATCCGGACGACGAACGGGTCACCCGTCCAGCCCTCGCCGGGCGGCACGACGTCGAGGTGGCCGGCAAAGCCGAAGTGGGGGGCACTAGTGCCGCGAATGGCGACGAGGTTCTCGACCGGGCCGTCCGGGGCATGGCCACGCGTGAAGCGGTGGATGGCAAAACCGAGCAGGACGAGCGCATCCTCAAGCACGTCGAACACCGCGCCGGTAGCGGGGGTGACGCTGGGCACCGCGATCAGCGCGGCGGCAAGCTCGACGGGATCGATCGGGTGCGTCATGGTTTGCGCCTAGCAAGGGGAGCGCCATGCCGAAAGTCGAACTTGAGCAAATCGAGCAAAGCAACCGCACCGGCTATCCCGCGCCGTTCGATCAGCCCGTCGGCGGACGATGGTATCGGCGACTTGCACCGAGCAGCGGCCTGACCGAATTCGCGGCGAGTTATGTCACGCTTCGGCCGGGTGCGTGGTCGAGCCAGCGCCACTGGCACGAGGGCGAGGACGAGCTGATTATCATGCTGGCCGGGGAAGCAGTACTGATCGAGGATCAAGGGGAAACCGTGATGCGGGCGGGCGATGTCGCCGCCTTCCCCAAGGGGATGAGGAACGGCCATCATCTCGTCAATCGATCCGATGCCGATTGCCGCTTTGTCGCAGTTGGCGGGGGCGCGCAACTGGGGGGGAGCTATTCGGATATCGACATGGAATTCACCGCCGACGACCGGTACGTTCGGAAGGACGGCACCGATTACGCCGCCCAGCGCGCTGGCTAGATGGCTGGAGCTGGTTCGAGCGCGTCGATAACCCACGGCTCGTCCTGGGCCTTTTCAATCCAGTCGACGACGTGAGGATGCTGGAGCACTGCGTCCATATAGGCCGCGGCGAAGGGTGGGACGGGAACCTTGTAGGTGACGAAACGAGTAACGACCGGGGCGTACATAATGTCGACCGCCCCCCAGTCGCCGAAAAGGTACTCGCCAAAGCCGCCGAAGCGCGCGCGGGCTTGCGCCCAGAGGGTGAGAATGCGGTCGATTTCGGCGCGGACCGGGTCGCTCAACGTGACGCCATCGATGATTCGGCGGCAGTTCATAGGGAGATCACGGCGCAGGTTCGAAAAGCTCGAGTGCATCTCGGCGGCCATCGAGCGGGCCATGCCGCGCGCCGCCATGTCCTTGGGCCAGTAGAGGTCGCGGCTGGTCAGGTCGGCGCAATGTTCGATGATCGCGAGGCTGTCCCACACGACACAGTCGCCGTCCCACAGCACGGGGACCTTACCGCTCGACGGAGCGAATTCATCGCCTTCGCGCGTTCGCTCCTACTCCTGGTCGTAGAGCGGGACCACCAGTTCCTCATACTCGAGGCCCGACTGGCGGACGGCGAGCCAGCCGCGCATCGACCAGCTGGAGTAAGCACGGTTGCCGATGACGAGCTTCATCATGCCAAGCTCTTCCTTATGAACGCGCCGCCTCCAGCACGGTGGTGCGGAGTTCGGCGATCCCGACGCCGGTCTCGCTCGAGGTGGCGAACAGGGTCGGGTGCGCGGCGGGGTGCTTGGCGGCCTCAACGCGGGTGGCTTCGAGGGTCGCTTCGAGTTCGCTCGGCTTGATCTTGTCGCCCTTGGTGAGGACGATGTGGTAGGAGACGGCAGCGGCGTCTAGCATGCTCATCACGTCGCGATCGACGTCTTTCAGGCCATGGCGCGCGTCGACAAGGACAAGCGCGCGCTTGAGCACCTGGCGACCGCGAAGATAGTCGTTGATCAAGAAGCGCCACCGCTTGACGATGTCCCTGGGTGCCTCGGCAAAACCATAGCCGGGCATGTCGACGAGGCGCAGCACGATCGGCTGGCCAACGTCGAAGAAGTTGAGTTCCTGCGTTCGCCCCGGCGTGTTCGACGTGCGCGCAAGCTTGTGGCGGTTGGTCAGCGCGTTGAGCAGCGACGACTTGCCGACGTTCGAGCGACCGGCAAAGGCGATCTCGGGCACAGTCGGGTCGGGGAGGAACTGCAGGCCCGGGGCGGACTTGAGGAACTCGATCGGCCCGGCAAACAGCTTGCGCGCAACTTCGGGTAGATTTTCGTCCATTACTTCTTGGCCGGTTTCGCGTCGATGATCGTCGCCGATGCGACGATCGGGTGGGTGCGGTTGAAGAACGCCTGCTGAGCCAGGGTGAGCAAGTTGTTGGTTACCCAATAGAGCTGCAAACCGGCCGCAAACGGGGCCATGACGAAGACGAGGAACCACGGCATCAGCGACATGATCTGCTGCTGCGCGGGGTCGACCCCGGTCGCCGGATTCATTTTGATCGTCATGAACTGGGTCGCGCCGACGAGGATCGGCAGGATGCCGATGGCGAGCAAGTGCGGGGGCGTGAAGTGGAGCAGCCCGAACAGGTTGACCGGGGACATCGGGTCGGGCGCGGAAAGATCGTGGATCCAGCCGAGGAACGGCTGGTGGCGCATTTCGACCGACACCATCAGCACCTTGTAGAGCGCGTAGAACACGGGAATCTGGAGGAAAATCGGCAGGCAACCCGCCGCCGGATTGATCTTCTCCTCCTTGTAGAGCTTCATCACTTCCTGCTGCTGGCGCGCCTTGTCGTCCTTGTAGCGCGCTTGAAGCGCTTTGAGCTTGGGCTGGACGCGGCGCATGCCGAGCGTCGACTGGAACTGGCGCTGGGCGATCGGGAACATCAGCGCGCGGACAATTAAGGTGAGGCAAATGATCGCGACGCCGAAGTTGCCGGTAACCGCGAACAGCCAGCGCAGGAGACCGAAGATCGGGCGCATGAACCATTCGAACCAGCCCCAGTCGATCGACTTCGACAGCTTGGTGATGCCTTCGCCTTCGTAGCGGTCGAGAACGGCTTTTTCCTTGGCGCCAGCGAACAGACGGGTCTGGGCGCGGACGGTCTGGCCCGGAGCGATGATTTGTGGCGCACCGGCATAGTCGGCTTGGTAGCCCCCGGCAGGTGTGCGGCGGAAGCTGGGGACAAGATCGCCCGCAGGAGCGAGCGCGGTAAGCCAATATTTCTCGGTAAAGCCGACCCAGCCGGGGCCGGTGTCGCCGGTCTTGCCGTTTTGGCCCGCCTCGTCGAGGCTCGCCCATTTAAGCGAATAATTGGCCTTGCCGTCGATCACCGAAATCGGGCCGACGTGGTTGGTCCAGGTCGAAGGGTCGATCGACTGGTTGGCGCGGCTGACGAAGCCGTAGGTGCGCAGGGCGATGGGAGCGGCGTTCGTATTGGTGACGCGCTGGTCGACGGTGAAGAGGTAGCCGTCATCGACACTGATGACCTGCTCATATTTAAGCCCGGTGGGGCTGGTCCAGCTGAGCGTCACCGGCTGGCCGGGCGAAAGGTGGCGCGAGGAGGCGGTCCATAGCGAGTCGGGCCCCGGGACCGCGACATTGTCGCCGAGCCAGCCGAAGCCGGCAAAATAGGCCCCCGGTGCGCCGGCGGGGGACAGCAGGCGGACGGGGGCGCTGTTGGGGGCGATCGATTCGCGCTGGCGGAGCAGGCGAAGGTCGTCGATCCGCGCGCCGGCGAGATTGATCGAGCCGAGCAGGGTCGGGGTTTCGATCTTGATCCGGGGAGAAGCGCGCAGCACGTCGGCGCGGACCATCAACGCGGCGGGGACACCGGCCGCGGGGGCTACCCCGGCGGGGCTCGCCTGTGGCTGAGGCAGGGCGTGGGTCTTGCCGTCGCGGACCTGCTGAGTCTGCGGGGCGGCGGTCGGCAACAACTTGGGGCCAAGGAAGGTCCAGCCGAGCAGCACCAGCGCGCTCAGGAAGATCGCGAGGATCATGTTGCGATTGTCGTTCAACTCTTGATCCTTACGGTACCGGGTCGTGACCCATGCCGCCCCACGGGTGGCAGCGGAAGATGCGTTTCAGGGCGAGCCAGCCGCCGCGAGCCGCGCCATAGCGCCGAAGTGCGGTGATCGCATAGGCCGAACAGCTTGGGCTGTAGCGGCATGACGGCGGCAGGATGCGCGACGGACCAAGCTGCCAGCCGCGCGCGATGAGGATAAGTGCCCGGGTAATCACCGCGCGGCCTTGCGCAAAGCGCGGGCGAATTCATCGGACAAGGCGCTGAAATCGCGCTCTATTCCACCGGCGCGGCCAATCAGGACATGGTCGGCGCCCGGGATGCCGGCAAGTGGCAGGTGCGCGCGCGCGAGTTCGCGGAAGCGGCGCTTCATGCGGTTGCGGACAACGGCGTTGCCGATCTTCTTGGTCACGGTGTACCCGACGCGGATGGCGGCGTCGCCGTCCGCGCGGGGGCGGACCTGGAGAACGAAACCGGGCATGGGGTAGCGCTGGCCGCGATTGGCAGCGATGAAGTCCGCGCGACGCGTAAGGGTGGTTAGGCGCTGAGCTTCTTGCGGCCGCGGTTGCGACGCGCCGCCAGGATCTTGCGGCCGCCGACCGTCGCCGAGCGGGCGCGGAACCCGTGCCGCCGCTTGCGGACCAGATTGCTCGGCTGGAAAGTGCGCTTCATCGCTCATGCCTTCAAAGTTCTAATGCAAAAGGGCCACCGCTGGGGTGGCCTCCGTTGATGCGCCGATACTGACGGAAGGTGGCAAAGTCAATCGCCGAGCGCTTGCGACTGACCGCTTTCGCGCGCTTTGCGAAGCTCCTCGCGGCGTCTGGCACTAGTCCGGCGAAGGCCCCAGTCGGACCAGGCGCCGAGTTTCGGCTGCCGGCGCTTGAAATGGACGTAGCGGCGCTTGGCCCAAATGCTGGTCTTGAGGACGAGCGCAAGCCCGGCGGCGAAGACGAAGATGCCGCCCGGACCGGGGATGATGCCGACCACCGGCGCGGCGACGATCAGGAGGACGCCGATTACGAACAGCAACATCTCAACCCAAGGGTGCTCGAGCCAGGTCTGCATTTGATCGCGCGTGAACATGGGGTCGATGTGGGGCGGCACCGTATTCGCCGCAAGTCTTGTGCGGGTGAAAGCCCAGGCGTAGCGTGGCGCCGCCGAGACAGGGGGCCGATTGGCATTCCAATATAGCGCATCCACAGCGGGAGTGTCCCGCTGATGGTCGCGATCGTCTCCACCGTGGCCTATCTGGGGCTCGAGGCCCGCGCAGTCGAAGTGCAGGTCCAGCTGATCCCGGGCGCTGCGACGTTCACCGTCGTCGGGCTGGCCGACAAGGCAGTCGGGGAGAGCCGCGAGCGGGTGAGGGGGGCGCTGTCGGCAATCGGGTTGTCGATCCCGCCCAAGCGAATCGTCGCCAACCTGTCGCCGGCCGATTTGCCCAAGGAAGGGTCGCATTTCGACCTGCCGATCGCGCTCGCGTTGTTGGCGGCGATTGGGGTCGCGGACGCCGAGACGTTGAGCCATTATGTCATCGTCGGTGAGTTGGGGCTCGACGGGCGGATCACCGCGTCGCCCGGCGTGCTGCTCGCGGCGCTGCACGCGTCGGCCCAGGGCAAGGGACTGATCTGTCCCGCCGCGCAGGGCTCGGAAGCTGCGTGGGCCGGGGATGTCGAGGTATTGGCGGCGAACAATTTGCTCGACTTGCTCGCGCATTTGCGGGGCACGTCGCTGTTACCGCCGCCGGTGCCGGGAGCGGTGGAGGAGCTTGGGCGTGGCCCCGACCTGGCGCAGGTCAAGGGGCAGGAGACCGCCAAGCGCGCGCTCGAGATTGCCGCCGCCGGGGCACATAATCTGCTGATGGTCGGGCCGCCGGGGGCGGGCAAGTCGCTGCTTGCGGCGTGCCTGCCGGGCATTTTGCCGCCGCTTGGCCCGTCCGAAGCGCTTGAAGTGTCGATGATCGCCAGCGTTGCGGGCGAACTCAGCGGCGGGCGATTGATCCGGGCGCGGCCATTCCGCGCACCGCATCATTCGGCGTCGATGCCGGCGTTGGTCGGCGGCGGGTTGAAGGTTCGGCCGGGAGAGATCAGTCTCGCGCACTTGGGTGTGCTGTTCCTCGACGAGCTGCCCGAATTCCAGCGGCCAGTGCTCGATTCGCTCCGCCAGCCGCTCGAGACGGGGACGGTCACCATCGCCCGTGCCAACACCCATGTGACCTTCCCGGCGCGGGTACAGCTGATCGCGGCGATGAACCCGTGTCGCTGTGGTCATCTCGGCGACCCGGCACTTGCCTGCAGCCGAGCGCCGCGCTGCGCCGCCGATTACCAGGCGCGGGTGTCGGGACCGATGCTCGACCGGATCGACCTCCATGTCGATGTGCAGGGGGTGAGCGCGGCCGACCTGACCTTGCCGCCCCCGGCGGAGGGCAGCGCGGTGGTCGCGGCGCGGGTCGCGGCGGTGCGCGAGGTGCAAGTGAAGCGCTATGCCGACCATGGCATCCGCACCAATGCCGAGGCCGACGGCGCACTGCTCGAGGCGGTGGCCACCCCCGACGAGCCGGGCCGCGCATTGCTGGCGAGCGCGGCGGCGGCGATGCGGCTGTCAGCGCGAAGCTATCACCGAATGCTCAAGGTCGCCCGGACTATCGCCGACCTTGCGGGCAGCGAGACGGTCGGCCGGATCCACGTCGCGGAAGCGCTGAGCTATCGGCGGCAGGCACCACGGAATTGACCCCGAGCGCCGGATCCGGCTAGGCACCATTCGTGTCAAGCAGCGCAATGCGGGTGTGGTGAAACTGGTAGACGCGCGGGACTCAAAATCCCGTTCCGCAAGGAGTGTCGGTTCGAGCCCGACCACCCGCACCATATATTCTAGGCTTCGTTACGATTCGCGTCGGTAGTTTCGCCGTCGTTCCGCCAACGCAAATCGGGCGGGCCTAGAAGTTCACGCTTGCCTCGACTCCGACCATGCGACGGTCGCCGGGAGAGATGAACGACCCCCCGAACTCGATCGCGGGGATCACCTCGTTGAGATATTTCTTGTTCAACAGGTTGCGGGCGAAAGCGGTCAGCTTCCAGTTCTGGCCCTCCAATCCGCCGCGCAGGTTGACGACGCCATATGCCTTGCGCCGCGCGATCGAGAAGTTGGCGGTGCCGAAGCTGGCGGGGAGGAAGTTGACCGCCGAGATCGGGATGAGCCCGCTGAACAGCGTCGGACGATCCTCGTCCTGGACGGTGTGGAACCAGGTCGGGCCGGTGACACGGTAGTCGCCGCGGACGAAGGCTTTGAGCCCCGCGCTCAACGGCGCCTCGCCCTGTGCGCCGAGGTTGATCGTGTAATCCGCGGTATAGGGCGACTTGTTGCCGACGGTGTAGGGCCGCGAGCTGTTCTTCTTGATCTTGCTGTCGGTGACGTTGACCGCGCCGAACAGCGAGATGCCGCGCACCGGCTTGACCGTCAGATTGAACTCGGCGCCCTTCACGTCGACCCGGTCGATGTTCGAGACGACGCGCAGCAGGCCGAAGCTGCCGACGAAGAATTCGAAGAACTGCATGTCGCGGATACGAGTGTAATAGCCGGCGATGTCAAAATTGATCACGCCGCCCGCCAGATTGCCCTTGATCCCCGCTTCGAACGCCGACGAGCGCTCCTTGCGATACTGGTCGTTGATGATGACGCCGGCGTTGATCGTGCCGGGGGTGACGCCATTGTTGAAATTGGCGTTGACGATCGCCGCCGAGCCCTGATTGTTGAACCCGCCCGATTTGAAGCCCACGCCCCAGTCGGCGTAGAGGTTGAGGTCGTGCGTCGGACGATAGCTTAGCGCCAGCTTTGGCTCGAGCTGGTTGAAAGTCGATTTCTTGTCGGTGATGGGTCCAAATGCTTGCCCTGGGTTGATCGGGCCTCCGGTGATCGGGTCGGTCGCGGTCGGGACGCGGCTCGAGACCTGGCGATGTTCGCTGTCATAGCGCAGCGCGAGGCTGGCTTTAAGCTCATCGGTGAGGGCATAATCGGCCGAGCCGAACACCGCGTAGACGTTGGTTCTGAACTTGTCGGCGAAGAGCTGCGAGGTCGGGTTGGTGGTGCCTGGGGCATTGTAGAGGTTGTGAATTACCCCTTGGCCGAGATCGCCGCCGAGGCTGACGCCGACCAGCCGGTCGATGTGGAGATAATAAGCGCCAAGCTGCCAGTCGAACGGGCCCTTGGAGGTCGATGCGAAGCGGACCTCGCCGCTGAAGTCCTTTTGGTTGCGGACCTGATATTGGGTGCCGTCGCAGGTCGTCGGCGAATAGGGACCGAAGGTCGATCCGGTCGCCGGCGCAAACAGGAATGGGACCGGGATCGCGCCGATGAAGCCGGGCGGGTTGACCGGATAGCCGGTCAGCGCGGCGGTCGTGGCGAAGCACTTGTTCTGCACCGCAAGATTGGTCGCGTTGGCCGGTGCGCCCAAAGCCGGCGAAATGTAGCGCGCGAAATCGGCCGAGGTGCCGTCGGCGACGAGATCCTGCTTGATGTTGGAATAGAGCCCCCACGCGGTCATCTTCACCGCTCCGAGATCCTGCTCGAGCTTGAGCGACGTCTCGAACGTGCGCTGGTCGTTGGTCGGGCGGATATTGCCGTAGAATCGAAACGGGTGATCGTTCACGTCTTGGTTGAACGCCGGGTTGAATGCGGCGAATGCAGGCAGATGGAATGCCGCGTTGAACGCGATCGAGGCACCTGATAGTTTGGCGTAGCGCGCCTTCCAGTCGAGCATCGTTCCCGGCGCAAGCTGGGCGATGATCCGTCCGTCGATGCCATAGACTTTCTGGTCGTCGACGCTGTGCGGGTCGGCGAGGAAGATGTTGCGGTAAAAGCCGTCGGTTTTGCGATAATTGCCTGACAGGACAAAGCCGACCCCCGGGGAGATCGGGCCCGCGATATAGGCCGAGCCTTCGATCGTGTTGTGGCTGGCATAGCTGGCGCGCGCGCCGCCTTCGAGATGGTCGCGCGGTTTGAGCGTCGTGACGACGATCGCGCCCGCAGCGGCGTTGCGGCCGTAGATCGCGCCTTGCGGGCCCTTGAGGACTTCGATCTGGCGGAGCGTCCCCTGGTCCTGGTTCAATTGCGCGGTGTTGGTCTTGAGGATGCCGTCGACGACCAGCGCGACCGAACTTTCGGCGTCGCGCGCGCCGTTGATCCCGCGGATGTTGATCTGGGTATCGCCTGCCTCGGCGGTGCCGGTGACGATCGTCACGCCGGGGGTCAGCTGGATGAACTGGTCGGCGGTCTTGACCCCGGTCTTGGCAAGCGTGTCGGCAGTCAGCACGGTAACCGAGGCGGGGACGTCGAGCAATCGCTCGTTCTGGCGCCGCGCGGTGACGATGATGTCGCCCGGCGGCGGCGCGTCGTTGACCGAGGTCCGTGCCGGATCGGGCAAGGGCTGGCCCGCCTGCCGGGCAGACGCGGGCGCAGTCAACAAGGCCGCGAGCGCACATCCGCTGGTCAGGATCGTCATCATCTTCATCGCAGTTCCCCCTAGATCTTGTCGAGCGTCAAACGAGCACGTTGGCTCCGCTCATGTAGACATATGCTTCCTGAAACTTCCCGTCGCGAAAGCGCCAGAAATTGGTGTTGCTGAGCCGCGTCACCAACCCGTCGGCGGCGGTCAGTACAGCTTCGAAGCTGGCCGAGATGCGGCCGTTGGCCTCGTCGACGGTGCAGGTGAAATCGCGGTGGACGATTGTTTCAAACGCGCCGAAGAATTCCTCGAGCATCCGCCGGATCGCGGGCTTGCCGGCGTGACGGGTGAAGCTGGTCTGGACGGTGAGCAGCGCCTCGTCGTGGAAGCAGGCGAGCGTTGCCACTAGGTCCTTCGCGTCGACGCTTCCGAAATAGGATTTCGTTGCAAACTCGATCAGCTCGGCGCGCGACAGCGTGGGCTCATATTGCATCACGCGTCTCCCGGCTGGAGGAGGTTGTCGCCGCTCATGTAGACGTAGACGCGGTAGAAGCGGTCGCCTTTCAGATAAAAGCGGTTGCAATTTTCGTAGCGCAGTTCGTCGCCGCCGTTGGGAGTTATCAGAACGGTGAACTGGCTGTTGACCGAACTTGAATGCGGATCGGCAGTATGGACGAAATTGCCGTGCCAGATCGAAGAGAAGTCGGTGAACAGTTTCTCGAACATTGCGCGGATGGCGGTGTCGCGGCCGGTGTGTACCGTGTTCGAGGTCACTTCGGTGAGGAGGGCATCCTCGGTGAAGCAATCCAGCACGTCGCTCAGCCGCTTGTTGTCAACGCCGTGGAAATAGCGTTTCGTCACGATGTCGATATAGAAGGGATAGGGCAGCGCCTGCTGTACGGCGCCCGCTTCGCTCCAGCTCATGCCCAGCCCTTTCGAATATCGCCGTCCTTGGCCACTTCAGGAGCTGGAAACGCAATCTTGCTGTGCGTCAGCCCGCAGGTGAGCAGCAGCTCGAGTTGCTTGTAGGCGACCTGGCCCGGGTTGATGACCGGCACCGGTAAGACGCTCGCTAGATAGGCGGCGGACTGGTGCATGGTGGTCGAACCGAGCACGATGACGTCGGCGCCATCCTCCTCGATCGCCGCCTTGGCCTCTTCGCGCAGCTTCTCGAAGATCACCTCTTCCTTGCCGGCGAGCAAATCGGTGACATCGGGGCGGGTGTCGATCGACCGGAGCGAGGCGACGCGGTCCCACCAGCCATATTCGGTAAGAGTCTTCTCGTAGAGCGGGAACCATTCGTCCCACATGGTGAGGATGGTAAAGCGCTTGCCAAGCATCATCGCGGTAGCGAACGCGGCCTCGCCCGGGCCAACCACCGGGATCGATAGACGAGAGCGGAGCGCGCGGGGGCCGCTGTCGCTGACCGTGTCGATGAGGACGCCGGCGTAGCCTTCTTCCTCGGCGGTGATTCCGGCCTGGAATACGGTCCAGTCCATCAGCAGCATGTCGTGATAGCTGTCGCCAAGAGCGGCGCCCCATTTGACCGCGGCGAATTCGGGCTTGAATCCTGGCGCTACGAACTCGGCAGGAAGCTGAAGCGCGCGATTGGCAACGCCCGCGTCATCCATCGGAATCGGTACGATGACCTTGATGCGCCGCTCGGCAGCCATGCTCGACTTCCTTTCGTTCAATCCCGATATTGTATACAAAACTGGGAGTCAAGCAGTTGCGTCGCTGCGGGAACCCGGCTAAATGCATGTCATGTCGCGCGCATCCGACCGGGCCTATGCCGAAATCAGGGGCCTGATCCTGTCGGGCGATGCGCCGCCGGGCGCGCAGCTGAAGGAAGAGCAGCTTGCGGATATCTGCGGGGTCTCACGAACTCCCGTGCGCGATGCGCTGCGCCGGCTTGAGGCCGAGCTATTTGTCGTCAGATCCGATTCGCAGCGCGCCTTCGTCGCTCAGTGGAGCAGCGAGGATCTGTCCGAAATGTTCACCTTGCGCGGGATGCTCGAGGGTCACGCGGCGGCACGGGCGGCGCGACGGTTCACGGCGGAGGGGCTGAGCGCGCTCAGGGCCTGCAACGCGCGGATCGAGCAGGCGGTTGTCAGCAGTGAGCAGGACATCGCCGACTTCCTTGAGCATAATCGCGAGTTCCACCGGCTGATCGTCGAGGCGGCGCAGTCCAAATATCTTGAGTCGAGCCTGGCAATGCTGGTCGAGCAACCCATCGTCCGCCGCACCGCGATGCACTATGGCCCTGCCCAGATGGTGCAGTCGGTGCGCGAGCATCAGGAGTTGATCCAGGCCTTTGCGGAGCGCGACCCGGACTGGGCGCGGGCAGTGATGACAGCGCACATCCGCCGTGCCTTTCACGCCTTCGCCAAGACCGCAAAGCGGGTCAGTGACGAAGTGAGTTGAGGTAGGCGATCATCGCGTCGCATTCGACCACTTCGGCATATTTGGCCTGAAGGTCGAACAAATTGCCCTCGTGCACCGCCGGGTCACGATCGGCCGAGGCGTCGCGGACGACGAACGGCGCGAAACCCTCGCACAGCGCATCGAGCGCAGTTGCGCGGACGCAGCCAGATGTAGTCAGCCCGGCGACAAGGATAGTGTCGATTTCGCGGGCTCGCAACGTATCGCCAAGGCCGGTCCCGAAAAAGGCGCTGGGGTATTGCTTGGTGACGACGAGGTCATCCGCCGCGGGTGAGAGTTCAGCCGTAAAATCACCAAACGGATTGCCGCGATCGAACGCTTTCAGCGCGGGCGCCTTGCGGTAGAAATGGCCGCCGTCGCGGTGCGGGTCGCCGGCGACATATTCGACCCGGGTAAAGACCACCGGCGCCGACACGCTGCGCGCCGCCGCGGCGAGCCGCATAGCCTTGTCGCGAGCCATCTCCGGTCGAGCATAGAGACCGCAGGCCGGATCGAAATAGGCACGCGCAAAATCGACCAGGATTAGCGCCGGATGTGCACCTGGCGAGAGGCGACCGTTGAAACCGGCATGCGCATAATCATCGTTGATATCCGTCATTCGCCTGATCTTTCCTTATATGGCGGCTATACAATCCCCGACGACGTTTGTATACAAACCTATGGACTCAATCGATTTGATAGAGGTCTCTCCTCGCGACGGGCTGCAGAATGAGTCCCGCGCCGTGTCGACCGCCGACAAGCTGTTGCTGATCGAGCGGCTGGTGGCGATCGGGGCCAGGCGCATCGAAGTGACGAGCTTCATCAATTCGCGCCGTGTGCCGCAGATGGCCGATGCCGACGCGGTCGCCGCAGCGCTGCCCGATGCGCCCGGAGTCAGTTTTATCGGCCTATGCCTCAATGAACGGGGCGTCGAACGCGCCATCGCGAGCTCACAGGGCGCGCGCGGGATTGACGAGGTCGGCTGCGTCATGGTCGCGACTGACGCGTTCGGGATCGCCAACCAGGGTCAGACCGTGCCTCAGGGACTTATCGCCAACCGCGCGATGATCGCCGCCGCCAATGCCGCCGGCCGCGATGCGCAAGTGACCATTGCGGGCAGCTTCGGTTGTCCATTCGAAGGGCCGGTCGATCCCGACCGCGTGCTTGGCATTGCCGAGGAACTGGCGGCGTTCGGCGCTCGCGAGATCGGATTTGCCGACACCATCGGTGTTGCCGTGCCGCGTCAGGTTGGCGCACTGATCGAACAGGCGCGGCGGCGGCTGGGCAACGAGTTTCCGATCCGCGTCCACCTCCACGACACGCGCGGGATGGCACCGGCCAATGCCTGGGCGGCTTACGAAGCGGGCTGCCGGATCTTCGACAGTGCGCTGGGCGGGCTGGGCGGCTGTCCGTTCGCGCCCGGCGCGGCGGGCAATCTCGCGACCGAGGAATTGGTCTATATGTTCGAGCGCGCCGGAATCGCGACGGGAATTGCCCTTGAGGACGCGCTCGCCGCCAATCGCTGGCTGGCCGCGGTAATGGGCAAGGCATTGCCGAGCCGGGTCGGTCGCGCCGGGAATTTCACGACACAAAAACAGCGGGAGAGCGCATGAGCTATCGTCTTGGAGTCGATGTCGGGGGGACGTTCACCGACCTTCTGGTGATCGACGACGCCACCGGCCGCACCTGGCGCGACAAGGTGCCATCGACGCCGCATGATCCATCCGAGGCGGTCATCACCGGCGCGAAGGCGGTATGCGCGGCGGCGGGGATCGGGCCGGGCGAATTGTCGCTGTTCCTCCACGGTACGACGGTCGCGACCAATGCCGTGCTCGAGCACAAGATTGCGCGGGTCGGGCTGATCGTGACCGAGGGCTATCGCCATATATTGCAGATCGCGCGCAGCCTGGTACCGGGCGGACTCGCGGCGTGGATTATCTGGCCCAAGCCCGAACCGATGGCGCCGCTGGAGGCGACGATCGAGGCACCGGGCCGGATCGGGGCGGACGGCGAAATCGTGCGTGAGCTCGACGAGGTCGCGCTGCGGGTGAATATCCGCCGACTGGCCGAGGAGAAGGTCGAGGCGGTCACCGTCTGCCTGATCAATTCGTATCTCAACCCGGTCCACGAGCGGCGCGTGGCGGAGATTGTCGCCGAGGAACTGCCCGGCGTCCCGGTCAGCATTTCGGCGGACATCCTGCCCGAGATGCAGGAATATGAGCGCGCACTGACGACCGTCGCCAACAGCGCGGTGCGGCCGACGGTGTCGCGCTATGTCGGCAACCTGATGCGCGACTTGGCCGAGTGGGGGAGCGAGGCGAAACTGTCGCTGCTGCGTTCGGACGGCGGGCTGATGTCGGCCGAGAAGAGCCGCACGGCGCCGGTCAATCTGCTGATGTCGGGGCCAGCAGGCGGGGTCGCGGGCGCGGTGTGGATTGCGGGCAATTCGGGGCACGCCAATGTGCTTACCCTCGACATGGGCGGCACTTCGACCGACGTTGCGCTGATCGAGGATTTCCGGCCGCGACTGCGGCGCGAGACGAGCGTCGGGCATCTGACGGTGCGCGCTTCGTCGCTCGACGTGAAGACGGTCGGCGCGGGCGGCGGATCGATCGCCAGCGTGCCCGAACTGACCAAGGCGCTGCGCGTCGGGCCGCAGTCGGCGGGCGCGGTGCCGGGGCCGGCCGCTTATGGGCGCGGCGGCGAATTGCCGACCGTGACCGATGCCAATGTGGTGCTCGGTTTCCTTCCGGAGAATTTGCTCGGCGGAAGTTTCAAGCTCGACCGCGAGGCGTCCAAGCGCGCGGTCCAGACGGTGGCCGATGCGCTCGGCCTGTCGCTGATGGAAGCCGCGGCGGGGATCGTTGCGATCGTCAACGAAACGATGTTCGGTGCGCTGCGGCTGGTGTCGGTCCAGCAGGGCTATGACCCGCGCGATTTCGCGCTGATGGCGTTTGGCGGGGCGGGTCCGCTGCACGGCAATGCGATGGGCGTGCTGATGGGCAGCTGGCCGGTGATCATCCCGCCCTCTCCCGGCGTGCTGTGTGCCTACGGCGATGCGACGACGCGATTGAGGGTCGATGCGCAGCGCAGCTTCAATCGCCTCGTCACTCACACCGATGACGCCGAAGTGCGCGGAGTGATCGCCGAGGTCAGCGAGCAGGTCGCCGCCGAACTCGAGGCCGAGGGGGTCGCGCGCGACGACCAGGAATTGATGGTCGAGATCGACATCCGCTATGCGGGGCAAGCCTTCGAAGTGCCGCTGTCGGTGCCGCTCGGGACGAGCATCGCCGGGCTGGTCGAGCGGTTCGACACCGAGCACAAAAGATTGTTCACCTTCAATCTTCCGGTGCCGCAAGAGCTGGTCAACATCCGCGTCGTCGCACTGGGCACCAAGGCCAATGTCAGCGCGCAGGCGATCGCGCGCGGCGACGGCGATCCGGCGGCGGCGCGACTTTACGATCAGGAGGTGTGGATGGACGGGCGGACGCAGTCGGCGACCATCTATGACCGCTCGAAACTGCGCGCCGGGGACAAGGTGCGCGGACCGGCGGTGGTAACCGAGATGGATGCCACGACACTGATCCTGTCGGGTCACATCGCCGAGGTCGACACGACCGGCAACATCCTGATCAACCCGGAGGCCCGCTAGATGCCCGCTCAGATCATCCAGGCCAATTTGACTCCGTTCTCACCGGTCGAGATCGACCCGGTCACGCTCGACATCATCGAAAATGCGCTGCGCAATGCGCGGATCGAGATGGACGCGACGCTGGTCCGTACCGCCATGTCGCCGGGTATCCGCGAGCAAGGCGATGCCTTCCCGCTGATCGCCGACCCCGACGGCAAGATGATCGTCGGCCAGTTCGGCAGCTTCATCGACGGATTTTTGCGCGGCTTCGACGGGACGATCGAGGAGGGCGACATGATCCTCCTCAGCGATCCCTACAGCTGCGAGGGCGCGGTCAGCCATTCAAATGACTGGCTGGTGCTGTTGCCGGTCTATCGCGAGGGACGGCTGGTGGCGTGGACTGCGATGTTCGGTCACCAGTCCGACATCGGCGGCAAGGTCGCCGGGTCGATGCCGATCGACGCGCGCTCGATCTTCGAGGAGGGGGTGCGGATCCCGCCGGTCAAGATCTACGCCAAGGGCGAGTATAACGAGGATTTGATCAAGCTGGTGATGCACCAGACGCGCAAGCCCGACTGGTGCGCGGCCGATTTGAACGCGCTGATCGCGTCGTGCCGGGTGGCGGCGCGGCGGGTCGAGGAGATGTGTCGGCGGTTCGGCGATGACGTCTATGTCTCGGCGACCACTGCGCTGCTGGCGCGCAACCACCGCGCGATGAAGTCGCTGATTGAAAGCTCGGTCGGGATCGATAAGGTGACGTTCGAGGATTATATCTGCGACGACGGGGTCGGCTACGGGCCGTACAAGATCAAGTGCACGATGTGGCGCGAGGGCGAGAAGGTCATCCTCGACTTCGCCGGGACCGACCCGCAGTCCGACGCGTCGATCAACTTCTACCTCAACGAGAACATGTTCAAAATGTTCTTCGGCATCTACATGATCATGGTTTTTGATCCGCAGATCATGTTCAACGACGGTTTCTATGACCTGATCGACGTGCGGATTCCCGAAGGCTCGCTGCTGAAACCGCGCTATCCCGCGGCGCTGTCGGGACGGACCCATGCGCTCGGGCGGATCTTCGATATCTTGGGCGGATTGCTCGGCCAGCGGACGCCAGAGTTCCTGTGCGCGGCGGGCTTCTCGTCGTCGCCGCACCTGATGTATTCGGGGCGCGACGATCAGGGCGAGTGGTTCCAGCTGTTCCAGATCGGCTTCGGCGGGATCCCCGGCAAGCCGTTCGGCGACGGGCCCGACGGGCATTCGCTATGGCCCGGCTTCACCAACGTGCCGAACGAATTTCTCGAGCGCTATTTCCCGCTCAGAATCGAACGATACGAGGCGATTGCGGACTCGGGCGGAGCGGGGAAATTTCGCGGCGGCAACGGCATTTTGATGAGTTACCGCTTCCTTGCGGCGGGGACCGTGTCGATCCATGACGACCGCTGGTTCACTTACCCATGGGGGGTCAACGGTGGCCGCCCTGGAGCGCGGGCGCGGAAAATCCACGAAACCGCCGATGGCAAGCAGACGATCGTCGCCAACAAGCTCGACAGCTTGGCGGTGGAGGCTGGCGACTTGCTCCACTTCATCACCTGGGGCGGCGGCGGATGGGGCGACCCGCTCGAGCGTGATCCGGCGCTGGTGGCAAAGGAAGTACGTCAGGGGCTGGTCACTGCCGAAGGGGCAAAAGCCTATGGCGTCGTGATCGCCGCCAACGGATCGGTCGACGAGGCCGCAACCGTAAAACTGCGCGACGAGATGCGTGGGGCTGGCACATCGGGCGAGCTGTTCGACCGTGGCGGAACGATCGACGAATTGCGCGCGCGATGCGAGGCCGAGACCGGACTTGCCCCACCTCGACCGCCAGTTTGGCATCAGGCCGTAGCCGCCTGATGCCCGGTGGAGGGGGGCAAACGGGCGCGCTCGACGGTATCCGCGTGATCGAGATGGGCCAACTGATCGCCGGGCCGTTCTGCGGCCAGTTGCTCGGCGACATGGGGGCCGAGGTGATCAAGATCGAGCCACCGGGGAAAGGCGACCCGATGCGCGACTGGGGCCGCGGTGAATATCGCCTGTGGTGGGAAGTCGTCGCGCGTAACAAGAAGAGCGTCAGCGCGAACCTGCGGGTTCCCGAGGGGCAGGAACTGGCGCGACGGCTGATCGCGACTGCCGACATCTTGATCGAGAATTTCCGCCCCGGCACACTCGAGAAATGGGGCCTTTCGCCCGAAACGCTCCACGCTGAGAATCCCGGTCTGATTATCGTTCGAGTATCGGGCTATGGCCAGACCGGCCCTTATTCCGACCGCGCCGGGTTCGGCGGGATCGGCGAGGCGATGGGCGGATGGCGCAACATCGTCGGCGATCCCGACCGCCCACCGAGCCGGATGGGCGTGTCGATCGGTGACAGTCTGGCGGCGACCTATGGTTGCATGGGGGCGCTCGCCGCGCTCCACCACCGCGACAAGACCGGCGAGGGGCAAGTTGTCGACAGCGCACTCTACGAAGCGGTGCTGCAGGTGATGGAAAGTCTCGTTCCCGACTACAGCATCATGGGCTATGTTCGCGAGCGGTCCGGCTCGGTGCTTCCGGGAATTGCGCCGTCGAACGTCTATCGCTGCCGAGACGGAGATTATCTGATCGGCGCCAATCAGGACAGTGTGTTCGGGCGGCTGTGCGTGGCGATGGGTAAGCCCGAATTGGCGAACGACCCGCGCTATGTTGATCACATTGCGCGCGGACAGCACCAGATCGAGCTCGACCAGCGAATCGAAGCATGGACCCTGACGCTGCCGGTGGTCGAGGTTGAGCAGCTGATGATCGAACACGGCATCCCCGCGGGCCGCGTCTATACCCCCGCCGACATGCTCGCCGACCCTCATTTTCAGGCGCGCGAGGCGATCGTCGACGTGCCCCATCCCAAATGGGACAAGCTCAAGATGCAGAGCGTCTTCCCGCGGCTGTCGAAAACGCCCGGTGGAATCAGGTCGGTGGCGCCTCAAACCGTCGGCGAAGACAATGGCGAGATCTACGGAAGCATGCTTGGTTTGGGCCAGGAGCGGCGCGACGAGCTGGCGGAGCGTGGCGTTATCTAGCGACTGATCGGTTCAGGTGCCTGACTACAAGATTGTCGCTTCCAACCCAGCCTTACGCCTGGCGGGACTTCCGCTGGATTTCCGGCGGGGCTGGAACAGGTGAAGTCCCGCACCTATGGTCGGCTCTATGGACTCGCCGCGCTCCTCTTCCCCCACCCCCTCCACGGCACCGTTGCCGACACCCGCGCAGGTTGCCGGCGAGGCGCAGGACCTCGAGCATGTCGCGCTCAAGCGGGTACGACTGCTCGCTTCGCTGACGCTGATTGCGGGAATCGGGCTGATCCTGGCGATCCCGTTTGCGTTGAAGGGCGGAGCGGAATTCTTCCTGCCGGTGACGGCCGCACTGGTCATCGCCGTTGCGCTGGTGCCGCTGCTCGAATGGTTCGAGCGGCGCGGAGTACCCTCGAAGCTCGCCGCGACGCTGTGCGTCCTGCTATTTCTCGGGGTTGCGATCTTTGCGTTGGGGTCGATCGTGCTTCCGGCGATGGATTGGGTACGACGTATTCCGCAGCGCATCGAGCAGGTGCGACACTCACTCGACCCGTTCATCAGCCTCTACAAGTCGCTCCAGCACTGGATCGACAATACCACCGCGCAGATCGCCACCGCGCCGGCGAAGTCGGTACGCACGGTACGGCTCGAATCGACCAGTAGCTTCGTCGACACGATCACGACGCAGGCGCCGTATCTGCTGATCCAAACCTTTTTCGCGTTGCTGGTGATCTTCTTCTTCCTTGCCGGCTGGACCGGAATGCGCAAGCGCACGATCGTCAGTCGGGGGAGCTTTGCTGGCGCGCTGACGACCGCGCGGGTAATCCAGCAAGTGGTCGAGGCGACGTCGACCTATCTTGGCACAATCACGCTGATCAACATCGCCATGGGGGCCATCACCGCGACGTTTCTGTGGTTGCTGGGGATGGACTCGCCGATGATGTGGGGAGGCATCGTCGCAGTGCTGAATTATATCCCCTATTTGGGGCCGATTGCGAGCGTGGTGCTGCTCGCATTCGGGGGGCTGATGACCTTTCCCGACGTCTGGCACGCGCTGCTTCCGCCGGCGATCTTCCTTGGCATGCACTTGGTCGAGGCAAACGTATTCACGCCGTCGCTGGTCGGGCGCAAGCTGGAGATCAACCCGCTGCTGATCCTTGTTTCGCTAAGCTTCTGGGCGTGGGTGTGGGGGACGACGGGGGCTCTGCTGGCAATACCACTGCTGATCATCATCAAGACAATTTTCGCGGCGGCCGGGATGCCCGATATCGCCGGCTTCCTGTTCGAGGACGGAGTATTGACCCATGTCGGCGACGACGAGCAAATCGAGAATGAATAGGTCGCCGAAGCGGGGGCGCGTCGTGTTGACAGGGCAGGGGGGCTCCCCTAGTTGCCCGCCACCGGAACCGGTCGAGATCAGTTCGCGGGTGTAGCTCAGTTGGTTAGAGCGCCGGCCTGTCACGCCGGAGGTCGCGGGTTCGAGTCCCGTCACTCGCGCCATTGCGTCAGGCACGTGATCCTTCCCGCGCGATCAGCATCGTGAGACGCCCGCCTTGCGCTTGTCGACACAGGCGCTAGCACTCGTCGCCCGATGCGTGGCCCGCCAACGTCCTTTGCCGAGCTTGGCCTGTCGCCCGATGCGGATCGCGGCGCGGTCGATCGCGCCTATCGCGCGCTGATGAAACTCCATCATCCCGATCTGGGCGGGGATCCGGCGCGGGCGGCGGCGATCAATCTCGCTTATGCCGAAATCACCCGGCCGACGGCTGTGGCCCGGGTGCTCGCAGCGCCCGATCTGGCCACGGCAATCTATGAGCGTCGCCTCGCCGAGCGGCGCGCGGCCGCGACCCGGCGCAGCGGTCGACGCCGTTGGCCATGGTTGCTGTTGCTG
>JANXUU010000092.1 GCA_025356055.1 Sphingomonas sp.
CAGGTCGAGCGCTTCTTCAGCAAGCTCAAGCACTTCCGCCGCATCGCCACCCGCTACGACAAGCTCGCCGAAAATTTCCTCGCCATGGTCAAACTCGCCTCATTGCGCCTGTGGCTGCGCGCTTATGAGTCTACGGCCTAGTCGAATCTTTGAAAGAATGGTTTGGGAACCTGCTGCCCGTCGTAGCACGGAGTCCTGGAACGCTTCACCTGTGCCGTAGCGAGCGAAATGCGCGTCGACGGCTGCGTCTGGCTTATTGAAGGATTGATGATGCGTATCCTGCTGCTTATTGCCGTTGCGTGCCCAACGCCCGCCTTCGCCGCAACCTAGGGTCTGAAGGCGACCCAGAAACGGTCGCGCTCGGTAGCCGAAAGCTGACCGAGCACTTTCCACCCAAGTGCCTCCGTTAGGCGCGTCTATGGCGGACGCAATATGCGGACGGTATATTACCCGGCAGATCATTTGAGGCCTGATCGCTTCCGCGACGCCCTCGCCGATGTTTCAGCACGTAGCCGCTTGCTTAGCGATTACAGCGCGGTCCGGGTCCATCCGCCTAAGCCTAATGAGCGCTTGACGCTCGGATGAGTGCCCTTTGGGGACACACCGGGCGGCGGTCGCTAGATGCGCTTCATAGGCGGGTTGCGGGGATAGCTAGGCTCCAGCTGTCCCCCCAATGCGCTCGATCTTGATTGTATGCGAGCCAAAAAGGCGAGGCCAGTAACCGAACGGAGCAAGCGGTTCGGCGTGTTTCCGAGGCTCGATTCCTGTTTACTCGTATTAAGAGCTGCCGGCCAGACGAAGATCCCACCGAACCGTTTTCACGGCCCGACGGCTTCACACTCGCCAATGGGAATTGCAGTTCACCGTGGCGCTATAAGCAAAAATATTGCTACGACTTTGTAATTGCAAGGCCCTTCTACTCACCGTGGCTAACGCATGCTCTAGCGCCCAATCGCCCCCGCGCGGCGTTCGCCTTCAAGGCTGGCGGTTGCGTCGGCGTAAGGCTCCTGCCGCGCGACACTCCAGTAGCGCAATTGCTCGAGCGGGATTCGCGTGGCCGTCACGGCGCAGCGGACATGGTCGCCCGGCGAGAGCAGGCGGAAGGTCCCGGCCATATAGTGAATGCGCGCCTCACGGCCGCCCTGATTCATCAGCATCGCGTCATCCCTCGGTGTCGAACAGGCCGCCTTGCCCTGCGACATAGGGGCGCGGGCGCTTGCGCTCAAGGCGGGCAGCGGCAGCGGGTGCGGCACCATCGACGGTCGCCGCCACCCCGCCATCGGCAAAGCGCAATTCGAGTGCGGCCGCCTCGCGCGCGGCAGCGGCAGAGATCAGGGTGCGACCATGGCGATCGGTGATCCGCGCAAAGCCGCGCGACAGCGGCCGATCGGGGTGGACCAGCTGCGCCATCTTCCACAGCGCGCCGAGCCTTTCCGACGCGCGCCCGATCTTCTGGTCGATCAATTCGCGGCGGAGGCGGGGCGCGACCCCGGCAAGGTCGGCGCGGGCATGGCCGGTGCGCGCGGCGAGGGCGCGGGGAAGCCGGTCGCCGATCTCGTCGAGCCGCTGGCGGGGGACGGCGATCAGCGCGGGCGGATCGGGCAGGCGGCAGGTCGTAAGCGCCAGCCGTTCTCGCGCACGATCGGCCCCGCGTGTCAGGCAACGCCGGCTCCGCGCCGCCAGTTCTTCGAGCGCGGAAAGCAGGTCGGCGCGGACCGGCACCGCGATTTCGGCGGCAGCGGTCGGGGTCGGCGCTCGGCGGTCGCTGGCATGGTCGATCAGCGTGGTGTCGGTCTCATGCCCAACGGCCGAGATCAGCGGGATGGGCGACGTGGCGGCGGCGCGGACGACCTCCTCCTCGTTGAACGCCCACAAATCCTCGATCGAGCCGCCCCCGCGCGCGACGATGATCAGGTCGGGTCGGTCGGGGCCTACGATCGCGCCGAAGCCACGAATCGCCGCGGAGACCCTGGCAGCGGCACCCTCCCCCTGAACCGGGACCGGCCAGACGATGACTCGCGTCGGGCAGCGTTCGGCGAGGCGGTGGAGGATATCGCGAATCACGGCCCCGGTCGGCGAGGTGACGACCCCGATGGTCCGCGGCAGGAATGGCAGCGGACGCTTGCGGGCGTCGTCGAACAGGCCCTCCGCGGCGAGCGCACGGCGGCGCTTGTCGAGCAACGCCATCAGCGCGCCTTCGCCGGCGAGCTCCATCCGGTCGATCACCAGCTGATATTTCGAACGCCCGGGATAGGTGGTCAGCTTGCCGGAGGCGATGACTTCAGCGCCGTCCTCGGGGCGAAACGCGAGGTTTGCCGCCGATCCGCGCCACAGCACCGCGTCCATGCAGGCGTTCTCGTCCTTCAGGCTCAGGTAGCAATGGCCCGAGGCATGGCGTTTCCAGCCCGAAATCTCGCCGCGCACGCGGACATGGCCATAGGCGCCCTCGACGGTGCGTTTCAGCGAGGCCGAAAGATCCGACACGGTGAACGGCGCCGCGTTGTC
>JANXUU010000012.1 GCA_025356055.1 Sphingomonas sp.
CGCGAGCTATACAAGGCCGCGCCACCGGCCGCTTTCACGGCTAACCTTCTCGCGCGGGGCATCGCCTGGAAGCTCCAGGTGAGGGAGCTCGGAGGCCTATCGCCCGAAGCGAAGGCGTTGATCGGCATTGGTGGGATAGGAGAGGGTGCGCGGATCCCGCGGCGCTCGTCCTCCAGTCCGACCCTCGCCCGGGCAATCGTCTTGTCCGCCGGTGGCGAGGCCGGACCTATGTCGTCGAGGCGACTGAAGGTGGCTTATCGTATGATGGCGCAACGTTCGGCTCGCTGAGCGAGATCGCGACCCGCATTACCGGAACCCGATGGTCAGGACCGAAGTTTTTTGGGCTGGTGTCGTGAGCAAGGTCCGCTGTGCCATTTATACCCGCAAGTCGAGCGAGGAGGGCCTCGACCAGGAGTTCAACAGCCTCGATGCCCAGTACGAGTCATGCAAGGCCTATAGCGCCAGCCAGAAGCACGAAGGCTGGACTGTCGTGCGCGAGCGGTATGATGATGGCGGATTCTCGGGCGGTAGCATGGAGCGGCCCGGCCTCAAGGCGCTGCTCGCGGACGTCGCCGCGGGCAAGATCGACGTCGTCGTCATTTACAAGATCGACCGGCTGACCCGTAGCCTCGCCGACTTCGCGCGCATCGTGGAACGACTCGAGAAGGGCAGTTGTTCGTTCGTCAGCGTCACCCAGTCGTTCAATACCAAGACCAGTATGGGTCGGCTGATGCTCCATGTCCTGCTCTCGTTTGCGCAGTTCGAGCGCGAGGTCGGCGCTGAGCGCGTTCGCGACAAGATTGCTGCCTCGAAGGCCAAGGGGATATGGATGGGCGGCACGATTCCGCTCGGCTACGACGCGATCGACAAGAAGCTGGTCATCAACTCTGCCGAGGCGGAGACCGTGCGGGCGATCTTCACGATGTTCGCCGAAGCAAAGTCAGTGCCCACGACTCTACGCTGGACCCACCAGCAAGGTCTCACGACAAAGCTGCGGCATCGGAAGGGCAGGGCGGTTGGCGGTGCCCGGTTCCATTACGTCGCGCTGCGCTGCCTGCTCAGCAACCGCACCTACGTCGGCGAGATCGCGCACAAGGGAAAGATCCACCAAGGCCAGCATGAGCCAATCGTCGAGCGCGAGCTGTTCGACCAGGCACAAACGATCCTCGCATCGCTGAGCACCGAGGCGATGCGCCAACCGCGGCTGGTGTCGGCTAGCCTGTTGCAGGGTCTGACCGTCGATCGCCATGGTCGGACGATGGGCCCCGCCCATACCACCCGCAACGGGCAGCGGTTCCGCTACTATGTGACGCATCCCAAGACCATCAAAGAGGGCGACCCTGCTCCTTACCGACTCGCCGCTAACGAGCTGGAGCGGACCTGTGCTAGCCTTATCGCTGAGCAGCTCGCCAGCGCGGTGACCAGCGTCGATGGCGAAGCCGATGCCAATCGGCTTTCCGGCGTACTTCGGGAAGGCCCGCACGAAGAACGACGCGCCCTGCTGATCGAACGAGTGCGCAAGATCGTCATCGGCGATGCCGAGCTAACCATCGAGCTCGCCAATGGCCACACCCTACGCCGTTCCCTCGAGCGTGTCCGCCACGGCAATGATGCCAGGCTGGTGGTGGGATTGCCGGCTGCGCCCGAGAAGCCGAAGTCCGACCCGCAGCTGATCATCCTGCTCAAGGATGCGCACCGGGCAAGGGCACTCGCACTCGCGAAACCGAAGCTTACCCTCGATGAGCTGGCTACGAGGTTCGGCCGCTCGACAGAGCGCTACAAGCGATTGCTGCGGTTGAGCTATCTGTCGCCATCGGTCATCGATGCGATCATCGCAGCACGCCAGCCGCCGCACCTGACCAATCGTTATCTACAAAATCTCGACGGCCTGCCGTCGAGCTGGGCCGACCAGGACCGCCTGCTGCTCGATTAGCATCTCAGCGAACCTCCCAACTCAAGACACGGAAATGCCGCGCCGGAGAAAAATGGCGTGATAACGCAGAGACTTGCCTGTCCTAATTATCTCTACCCGAATGCTCTGCAGATTTATCCACAGGTAATGGCGGAAAAACGCCATTTGGTCCGCAACACCAGAACCTAAATATCTAATAATAACAGATAATTAGTGGCTGGTGACCCCTACGAGAATCGAACTCGTGTTTTCGCCGTGAGAGGGCGACGTCCTAACCGCTAGACGAAGGGGCCATCACGAGCTTGCTCGCTTGTGAGGCGGGCCTATGCAGAATCATGGCGCATTCGTCAAATCAGGCGCGCCGCGCAATTGTCGGTCGGTCGCGTTTAATCAGCCATTCGCGGACCAGCGCGGCGATGCGCGGGGCGGCGTTGCCGTCGCCGAACGGCATCGACGGCTGCGCCATTGCGGCCAGCGCGCTGCGGTCGTCGGCGAGGGCGCGCACTTCGATGAGAATGCGCTCGGTCGAGGTGCCGACGAGGCGGGCGTTGCCGCAAGCGATCGCTTCGGGTCGCTCGGTCTTGTCGCGCAGCACGAGCAGGGGGACACCGAGCACCGGGGCTTCCTCCTGCGCCCCGCCCGAATCGCTCAAGATGAGGTCGGCTCGGCGCATCCGTGCGATCATGCCGCGGTGGGTGGTCGGCATGGCGAGGTGAAACCCGGGCTGGCCCGCGAAGAGGGTGTGCATGACTTCGGCGACGGCCGGGTTGGGATGGAGAATGATCTCGACCGCGGCCGATCCCTCGGCGGCAAGCTCGAGCAGGGCGGCGGCGAGAGTCGTCAGCCCGGCCCCCCAATTCTCGCGGCGATGGCAGGTGACGACGATGTCGAGGGGGGTGCCGGCGCGGCGGGCGCGTCGCGCGGCCGCCGGGGGAAGCGCGGCAAGCGTCGTCAGCAGCGCGTCGATGCCAGTATTGCCGGTGACGTAAATGAGGCCGGAATTGCCTTCGTCGCGAAGATTGGCGGCAGCGCCCGGCGTTGGTGCAAATAGCAAGTCGGCAAGACCGTCAATGGCGACGCGGTTGCATTCTTCTGGCCACGGCATGGCGCGGTCGTGACTGCGCAGGCCCGCTTCGACATGGCCGATGGCAATGTCGGCCGAGTATGCCGCTCGCGCCGCGCCGAGCGCGCTCGAGGTATCGCCCTGGACAAGCAGCAGGTCAGGGGCGTCGTCGTCGAGATGCGGGGCGAGCGTGCGCTCGACCGCCGCGGCGTGAGCAACCGGATCCTCGCGGCCCCGGCAGTGAAGCTCGAGCAGGGGCAAGCCAGCAAGGCCGTGGTCGGCCGCATCGAGGGCGGGATGCTGGCCGGTGAGGATCAGCCGGGGGCACACTCCCCCCGCCGCGAGCGCATGTGCGAGTGGAGCCAATTTGATTGCTTCGGGCCTGGTGCCAACGACGAGCGCAACGATGTAACCGCTCAACGGTCCCCCTAGTCTTCGGCTAAGGCAAAATGCATGCAAATGGAATGGAAGGCAAGCTCGAAGGGTGAATCAGGCCCTTACCAAATGGCTAGCGGAAGTTGTCGGCGTACGCCTGAATTTTCAGGGTCGTCTTGGGGGCCGGGACGAGGTGCGCGTCGAACCCCTTGCGCGTGGCGTAGGCGATTGCTTCATCCTTGCTGTCAAAGGAGAGGCGGACCTGTGTATTGGTGTCGCCCGACCCCGACCAGCCGGTCAGCGGGTCGGCCCGCATCGGTGCCACGCGTTCGAACTCAAGCGTCCAGCGGCCGGCCTTGGCCTTGCCCGATTGAGTGGTCTTACGGTCGTTCTCGATGATGCGGGCGGTGGTCATGCCGACCGCCTGCCGCAGGCGCGAGCGGGAATCAAGAGCGAGCCATCACGACCGGGCCTGCGCCCGCTTGGTGCGAAGCGAGGGCACGGCAGCGGCGGGATCCTCGGGCCAGTGGTGGCGCGGATAGCGACCGCGCATCTCTTTCGCCACCTCGCGCCAGCTGCCCGCCCAGAAGGCCGGGAGGTCGCGGGTGGTCTGGATCGGGCGGTGTGCGGGCGAGGTCAGGCTGAGGATGAGGGCGATCCGACCGGCGGCGACGGTGGGATGGACAGCGAGGCCGTAGAGGGCCTGAGGGCGGAGCGCGACGGTCGGGCCGCCGGGCGCGCTGTAGTCGATGGCGTGGGCGGTGCCGGCGGGCGAGGCGAAGGCGGCTGGAGCGAGCTTGTCGATTGCGCATGCGGCGTCCCAGCCGAGGACGGTGTCGAGCGCTGCGCGGAGCTGGCCGGGATCGATGGCGTCGAGCCGCCGCTTGGTCGCGAGGATGGTTGGCAGCCAGTCGTCCAATGTGGCGAGCAGCGTCTCGTCGGAGAGATTGGGGATGGCGGGATCATGGCCATGGGCGAAAACGGCCCGAGCGCGCAGTGCGGTCGCGCTGTCGGGCCAGGGAAGGAGGGCGAGACCATGTTTGCGGACGGCCTCGAGCAGTGCGCCTACGACTGCATCCGCGGGCGGGGCGGGATCGGGGGCGGTCGACAGACGGAGCGCGCCGAGGCGGCGGCCAGTGGTCGCGCTAATGGCACCGGTGGCAAGGTCGAAGCGGACCTCGCTGAAGTGGATGACGCGGTCGGCGAATAAGGCTTCGACTTCGGCTTGGTCGATCGCGGCCGCGGACAGGATACGCGCGCCGGCAGCGGCACCGGCGACTTCAGCGACCGCGAGCCATTCGGAGCGGGCCAGGGTGGAGGCGGGATCGAGGCGGAAGCCGCGTCCGCCGATCGAGGCGTAATGCCCGCCGGACAGTTCGCGGCGCCGCGCGACGCGGTCCGGGAAAGCAAGGCCGACGGCGATGGGTAGGGCTGAAGCGACCGCCCTCCCTGAATGATCAGGCGCATTGGACTGCCCGAGGGAAAGTCCGGCGCCTGATCTGGAAGGGAGGGGAAGGCGCTTCACCCAGCCCTCGGCCATTCTTCGTGCGGCCGATGCGCGCGGACCCCGGTCACCCTGCCACCGCCGCAAGCGAAGCTCGATGTCCGTGTCATTCCCTCCCAGCCCGCGCTCGGCGAGGAGGACGGCGACTTCTGCGCCAGTGCGGCCGAAGCCCCTGATCGACGCTTCGATCAGCATGTGGGCGAGGCGGGGGTCGAGGGGGAGCTTGGCAATCGCCTTGCCGTGCGGTGTAAGGGCGCCGGTGTCGTCGATCGCGCCGAGCTTGAGCAACCGTTCGCGCGCTTCCGCCAAGCCGGCTGCACTGGGTGGGTCTAGGAAAGGGAGCCTCGTCGGGTCCGCCTCGCCCCACAGCAGACAAGTGAGGAGCAGGCTCGACAGGTCGGCCTCGGCGATCTCGGGCGGGTCGTGCGCGGGGAGGGCGGCGTTGGCGGCTTCCTCCCACAGGCGGATCGCGACGCCGGACCGCTGGCGGGCGGCGCGGCCGGCGCGCTGGGTCGCGGCGGCGCGGCTGGCGCGTTCGGTCACTAGGCGGGTAAGTCCGGCGCCGCGGTCGTAGCGCGGACGCCGCGCGAGGCCTGAGTCGACGACGATCGCGACGTCGTCGAGGGTGACGCTGGTCTCGGCGATGGCGCTGGCGAGAACCAGTTTACGCGTTCCGGGCGCCGGCGGCGCGAGTGCGGCGCGCTGGGCGGCGGGGTCAATCTGGCCGTGGAGGCGGTGGAGAGCGATGCCGGGCGGAAGCTCGCCGAGCGCGGTGGCGGTGCGCTCGATCTCGGCGACCCCGGGGAGGAAGGCGAGCAACGAGCCGGGGTGCTCGGCCAATGCGCGGCGTATCGCTGCGGCCATTTGCGGTTCGATCTTCGCGGTCGCGTCGCGGCCGATGTGGTGGAGGGTGAGCGGGAAGCACTTGCCCTCGCTCTCGATCAGCGGCGGGTGGCCGAGAAGGCGGGCGAAACGATCGCCGTCGAGGGTGGCGGACATCGCGAGGATGCGCAGGTCGGGGCGGAGCGCCCCCGCCGCATCGAGCGTGAGGGCAAGCGCGAGGTCGCTGTCGAGACTGCGTTCATGGACCTCGTCGAACAGCACCGTCGAGACGCCAGCGAGTTCAGGATCGGCCTGAAGCCGGGCGAGGAACACGCCGTGGGTCATGACGATCACCCGGCTTGCCTTGCCGACGCGGCTGTCGAGGCGGGTGGCATAGCCGATCGTCGCGCCGGGCTCCTCGCCCAAGACGCGCGCCATATATTCGGCGGCGGCGCGCGCGGCGAGGCGGCGCGGGACGAGGAGCAGGACTGCGCCCGAGCACCACGGTTCGGCGAGCAGTGCCGGGGCGACGCGCGTCGTCTTGCCCGCGCCCGGCGGGGCGATCAGCAGCGCGCGCGGCCCGTCGCGGAGCGCGGCGAGCAGATCGGGCAGGACGACGTCGATTGGCAGGGCGGTCATTGCGGCGCCTTGTATGCGAGTTGCGCGCCAGCGTCGCGTTCAGCGTGCCGCAACTTCGCAACGCGCGAAGTCGGCCTTCCCCCAAAGGAGTGTAAACGATGCGTAAGGCACTGACCGCGATTGCGGTAACCACATTGTTCGGTGCGGCCTAAGCGGTCTCCGCCCATTATGTCGGCCAGGAACTCGCCGGCAAGGCCAAGGTGACAATGACCGCGGCGAAAGCGATCGCGCTGAAAGCCCATCCCGGCAAGATGACCGACGCCGAACTTGAAAACGAAGGCGGCGGGCCGGGCCTGCGCTATTCGTTCGACATCAAGTTGCGCGGCAAAACCTTCGAGGTCGGCGTCGACGCGATGACCGGCAAGGTGCTGGAGAACAAGAAAGAGGGCAAGAACCCCGACTGATCAGCCCCCGATTGATGAAAAATGCCACGCTTGATCATACCGGCGGGGCGTAGCTTTCGAGGAAACCGCACCGGGTGCAGCGGTAGGTCACCGTCGGGATCAGCTCCTTTTTGCGGATCTTGAGCCCAAGCCAACGCGACCTGATCGCGGGCCCCGGCTGCCACTGGCTGATCGTCGCCGCGCCATAGCCATTATCGACGATCACGCCTCCGGTCATCTTGCCCTGGCATTTAGGGCAGTCGGTCGAGCGAACCATGCGCGGTCTCGTCAGTAAGCCCGAGCGACGGCGAACTCGACCGCCTCGATCATCGCTGCCCTGGCTCGGCTGGGGGGGAAGGGGGCGAGGGCGTCGATCGCGCGGCGACCGTAGTGGCGGGCGCGTTCGAGCGTGTCGGCGATCGCGCCGCTGTCACGCAACAGCGTGACGGCGTGGGCAAGGTCTTCGTCGGCGATGCGGTCACCCGAGACGGCGGCCTTCCAGAAGGCGCGGTCATCTTCCGATCCGCGGGCATGGGCGAGGATCAGGGGGAGGGTCATTTTGCCCTCGCGGAAATCGTCGCCGAGAACCTTGCCCATCGTTGCCTCGTCCGAGGTGTAGTCGATCGCGTCGTCGACCAGCTGGAAGGCGATGCCGAGATTGCGGCCGTAAATGTCGAGCGCGTCCTCGGCGCCCTCGCCGGTTTCGGCAACGACTGGAGCGATGCGGCAGGCGGCGGCGAACAGCGCGGCGGTCTTGGCCATGATAATTGCCAGATACTGGTCCTCGCCGGTGTCGAGGCGGCGCTGGGCGGTGAGCTGGTCGACCTCGCCCTCGGCGATCACGGCGGAGGCGTGGCTGAGGATTTTCAGCACTTTGAGACTGCCGTCCTCGACCATCAGCTCGAACGCGCGGCTGAACAGGAAATCGCCGACGAGGACGCTGGCGGGATTGCCCCAGATGATATTCGCGGTTCGCTTGCCGCGGCGCATTGCGGAGAGGTCGACGACGTCGTCGTGGAGCAGGGTCGCGGTATGGATGAACTCGACCGCGGCGGCGAGCTTGTGGTGGCGGTTGCCGGGGTAATCGAGCAGCGCCGCGCTCGCCAACGTCAGCATCGGCCGCAATCGCTTGCCGCCCCCGGCGATAAGGTAGCCGGCAAGCTCGGGGATTAGCGCAACCTTTGACTGCATCCGGTCAAGGATGACGGCGTTGACCGCGTTCATCGGCTCGGCGGTTAGGGCGAGCAGCGGGTCCAGGCTTGGCGGTCGCCGGTCGGCGATGGGCGAGACGGTGGCGGTCACGGAGGTCAAGTAAGGGGACCCAGCTGGGAGGGCAAGTCGCCGTTGGTCGAATCGGTGATTGTAAGCGAGGCGGTGCGGCCCTAGTTTCGACCCGTAACGTTCAGGGGACTGCCATGTACCGCCGCTTCGCATTCATCGCGCCGATCGCCGCCATCAGCCTCGCCGGATGCGGGCTCAACGCGATCCCGACCGCCGAGGAGAATGTCAACGCCAAGTGGGCGCAGGTGCAAAGCGAATATCAGCGCCGCGCCGACCTCATCCCCAACCTCGTTTCGACGGTGAAAGGCTATGCCAAGCAGGAATCGACCGTGCTGATCGAGGTGACGCAGGCGCGTGCCGCTGCCGGGTCGATCAAGCTCAGCGCCGCCGATTTGAGCGATCCGGGCAAGGTCAAGGCGTTCAACGACGCCCAGAACCGGGTGTCGGCGGCGATCATCCCGCTGCAGCGATTGCAAGAGGCCTATCCCGACCTCAAGTCGAACGCGAACTTCCTGACGCTGCAGAGCCAAATCGAGGGGACCGAGAATTCGATCCTCGTCAGCCGCAAGGATTATAACGAGGCGGTTCAGGCCTACAACACGCGCATCCGGACCTTCCCCGACGCGATCGGCGCGAAGATATTCTATGGTGCCAAGGCTAAGACGATGTTCGAAGCATCGTCAGGATCGCAGGCCGCGCCCAAGGTCGATTTCGGCAATAACGGCTAAACGGATGATCCGCTTCCTCGCGGCGCTGTGGCTGGCGCTCTTCGCCGCGCCGCTTGCCGCGCAAACCTTCCCCCCGCTCACCGGGCGCGTGGTCGATAACGCGCATCTGCTGAGCGTGTCCCAGACGATGGACATCACGTCCAAGCTCGCCGCGCTCGAGGCAGGGACCGGGCGGCAGCTGGTCGTCGCGACGGTGCCGAGCCTCGAAGGTAAGACGATCGAGGATTATGGCTATCGCCTCGGGCGGACCTGGGCGATCGGGCAGAAGGGCAAGGACGACGGGGTGCTGCTGCTCGTCGCGCCCACCGAGCACAAGGTGCGGATTGAAACGGGGTACGGCGCGCGGGTGTTCGTCACCGACGCGGTTTCGAGCGTCATCATTCGCGATGGCATCACGCCGAAATTCAAGGCGGGCGACATGGGAGGCGGGATTGCCGCTGGGGTCGACCAGCTGGTCCAGTTCATGTCGCTCCCCGCCGCCGAAATGCAGAAGCGCGCTGCGGCGATCGGGGATCAGGAGAAGCAGCGCGCGTCGCGTGGCGGATCGCCCGGCATCGTGCCGATTATATTCTGGATGATCATCATCCTGTTCGTGATCATGCCGATCGTTCGCGGGGTCGGCGGTCGCCGGTATGGCGGACGGCGGGGCGGCGTGGGGCCGGTGATCCTGTGGGGCTCGGGACTTGGCGGCATGGGCGGCGGCGGCGGTTCCAGCTGGGGCGGCGGAGGCGGCTTCGGTGGTGGCGGCGGCGGCTTTTCCGGCGGTGGCGGGTCGTTCGGAGGCGGCGGATCGTCGGGGGGATGGTGATGCTGGGGCTGAGCGACGATGATCGGGCGCGGGTCGGCGAGGCGATTACCGCCGCCGAACTGGACAGCGATGGCGAGATCGTGGCGGCGGCGACCCCCTTCAGCGATGCCTATCATGATGTCGCGCTGCACTGGGCGGTGGCGATGCTGATCGCGGTGCTGGCTTGGTTCGCGGCGTTTCCGGCGACGCTGAGCCGAGCCGACGCGCTGCTGTTCGGCGGGTGGCGCGAGGTGCCGGGGCCGCATGAGTTACTGACCCTGCTGATGGTATTCGCAGTACTCAGCTTCACCGTCGTGTTGCTGCTGCTCCGTATCCCGGCGCTGCGCATGGCGCTGACGCCGGCCTCGACCAAACAGCGGCGGGTGCGGCGGCGGGCAATCATGGTGTTCAAGGCCGGGGCCGAGCGGCGCACGGTCGGGCGCACAGGGGTGCTCATCTTCCTCTCGATGGCGGAACACCGCGCGGAAATCGTCGCCGACGAGGCGTTGCACAAGGTGACGAGCGAGGACGTCTGGGGCGAGGCCATGGCGGCGCTGACCACCGAGCTCAAGGCGGGCCGTGCGGCCGACGGGCTGGTCGCGGCGATCGGCATCGTCGGCGCGGTGCTGGCGACGCATTTCCCCAAGACCGATGCCGACACCAACGAGATCCCCGATCGGCTGGTCGAGCTTTGAGCGTTCCCGATGCCGATGCTCCAGTGGAGACGATGTGGGAAGGGCGGTTCATCAAGGCGCAGCGGCGCGGGCGGTGGGAATTTGCCGGGCGCGCGCGGGGGATCAAGGCAGCCGTCATCCTCGCCGCGGTCGACGGCGACGTGCTGCTGGTTGAGCAATATCGAGTGCCGCTGGGCCGCGTATGTCTCGAGCTTCCGGCCGGCCTGATCGGCGACGACGTCGAGGGCGAGGCGGTCGAGGTCGCCGCCGCCCGCGAACTGGAGGAGGAAACCGGCTATCGCGCGGGACGCATCGAAGTCGTCGGCGAGTTTTTCTCCTCACCGGGGATGATCGGCGAGGGCTTCACGCTGGTGCGCGCTCACGATCTTGTGAAAGTCGGCGAGGGCGGCGGAGTCGAGGGCGAGGGGATCGTCGTCCACCGCGTCCCGCGCGCCAAGCTGTCCGACTTCATGGCGAGCAAGCGCGCCGCCGGAGTCGCGATGGACGTTCGACTGATGGGATTATTGGACCTTTAGATCCGCGCCAACTCGGCTTGGGCCCACGCCAGCTCGGCGAGCGGTTCGAGCCGGCCGACCATTTCGGTCGCGTGCACCGACGAGGCATTGCCACGCGCGACGCGGCCCTTGATGCCGTGTAGGATCGCGGCAAGGCGGAACATCACGAACACCATCAGATAGTCGAGGTCGGGCAAATGGTCGCGCCCGGTGCGTGCGCAGTAGGCCGCGATATATTCCTGCTCCGACGGGATGCCGAGCGCGGCGAGGTCGATCCCGGCAATCCCGGTGAACAACGCCGAGGGCATGCGGTACATCATCAGGTGATAGACGAAGTCGGCAACCGGATCGCCAAGCGTCGACAGCTCCCAGTCGAGCACCGCCAGCACCTTGGGTTCGATCCCCGGCGCGAAGATCATGTTATCGCAGCGATAGTCGCCGTGGAATACGCGTGCCTCGCCGCGGTCGGCGGGGAGGTGTTGTTTCAGCCATTCGGCCACGCGATCCATCGCGGGAACGCGGCCAGCCTCGACATCGCCCTCATATTGTTTCGACCAGCGCGCCACCTGGCGCTCGACAAAGTTTCCTGGGCGGCCATAATCGCCAACCCCGATTTCCGCGGGGTCGAGGCTGTGAAGCTGCGCCATCGTCGCGTTCATCGCGTCGAAGTGCGCGGCGCGGTCGACATTGGTCATGCCGGGGAAGGTCGCGTCCCAGATAATTCGCCCTTCGACCATGTCCATGACAAAGAACGGCGTCCCCAGCACCGACTCGTCCTCGCACAGCGCGTGAACATGGGGGACGGGGAAGCCGCCGCGCCCAAGCGCGCTCATCACGCGCGCCTCGCGATCGACCGCGTGGGCGCCGGGGAGCAATTTACCGGGTGGCTTGCGGCGCAGGACGAACGATCGGCCAGGCGTGTCGAGGCGATAGGTCGGGTTGGACTGGCCCCCGGCGAACTGGCTGACGCTCAGCGGCCCGGCGTAGTTCGCGATGTTCGCCGCCATCCACCGCCCGAGTGCAGCCTCGTCGAAACGCAGCCGCTCGGTCACGTCGCGTGTGCCGCTGTTCGCCTCGGTCCGGTCCATGCGCTCTCCGTCTGTCTGTGCTCACGACCTTCCCCCAAAGCGCGCGGCGACTCAAGTGCAACGGAGGGCGCAACGATGCGCAGGGCGCGGCGTTACCTCGCCATGGCCACCATCCTGCACTTGTCCGACCTCCACTTCGGGTCGCACCTCCCCAAGCTCGTCGACGCGGTCGTCGAACGCGCGGCGATCGAGCGGCCCGACCTCATCGTCATCAGCGGCGACCTCACCCAGCGCGCAAAGACCGTGGAATATGAGGAGGCAGGTCACTTTCTGGGCCGGTTGCGCGATAACGGGCACGAGGTGCTGGCAGTGCCGGGCAACCACGATATTCCGCTCTACAATGTGCTGCGCCGCTTCCTCTCGCCGCTGACCCGCTACAAGAAATATATCAACGAGGAGCTGTGCCCGTTCGTCGAACTCGACGGAGTCTCGGTCCTCGGGCTCAACACGGCGCGCTCGGCGACCTTCAAGGACGGCAGCATCAGCCACGAGCAGATCCGCTTCATCCGCGACACCTTCGCCGGGACCGATCCCGATCATGTCCGGATCCTCGTCACGCACCACCCGCTGTTTGCGCTGCCGGTCGGGGACGGCGAGCTTGGTGCGCCGGTCGATCATCAGCAAGACGCGCTCGCGGCGATCGCCGAAGCGGGCATCGACGTGCTGCTGGCCGGGCACAACCACCGCGCGTCGAACGAGGCGAGCGAGCTCGTCAAGGGATCGGGCCGAGCGCTGGTCATCCAGGCAGGCACCGCGACATCGAACCGCGTGCGCGGCGAGAACCAAAGTTTCAACATGCTGGTGGTTGATGGGAGCGGGGTAACCGTCACGGTCGAAAGCTGGGCGGACGGTCATTTCGAGCGTGCCGACCGCGCACGCTTCCGCCGGATCGGTGATCATTGGCAGCTCGGCGACGAGCCGGTCGAGGCTCCGGCCGATCCCGCCGATGCACCATCGCCGATGGTCTTGCGTGCGCCCGAGTCGCCAGCCAAGGGGAAGGCAGCAACGAAGGAAGAATAATGGCCGATACGCTCGACACGTTCGACCTGGGCGAGTTCGTTCGGCGTGTGCTGGCCGAAGATCTTGGCTCGGGGGGTGATGTCACCAGCCGGGCGACGATCGCCGCCGACGCGCGCTTTACCGCGACGATGAACTGCCGCGAGCCGATCACGCTCGCCGGGCTCGATATCGCGGTCGCCTTCTTTCGCGCGCTCGATGGCGACGTCCGGATCGATCGGCCGGTCAGGGACGGTGACGCGGTACCGGCGGGAACAGTGCTGCTCCGCCTCGAGGGCAATGCCCGCGCCATGCTGGCCGCGGAGCGGTCGGCGCTCAACACGCTCCAGCATCTGTCGGGGATCGCGACGCTGACCGCGCGCTATGTCGCGGCGATCGGGGACGCGAAGGCGGAGCTGCTCGATACGCGCAAGACCATTCCCGGGCTGCGCCTGCTCGACAAATATGCCGCGCGGATGGGCGGGGCGCAGAACCACCGGATGCGGATGGATGACGGGCTGCTGATCAAGGACAATCATGTTGCTGTTGCTGGCGGGGTTGGCAATGCCGTGCGGCTGGCGAAGGCGGCGACGACCGGGCTTGCCGTCCAGGTCGAAGTCGACCGGATCGACCAGATCGAGGAGGCGCTCGCCGCCGGGGCCGACCGGCTGCTGCTCGACAATATGACCGCCCAGACGCTGCACGACGCGGTGGCGCTGGTCGCTGGGCGCGTGAAGCTCGAGGCATCGGGCGGGGTCAACCTCGACACGATCGGCGCAATCGCCGCGAGCGGGGTCGATTATGTCTCGGTCGGACGGATCACCCAGTCGGCACCGGCGGTCGACATTGGGCTCGATTACGCCCTCCAGTAAAAACTACCCTCGCTGAACGACGAGTTCAGAGTGGCGACATCGGGCAAGGCCCATACCCTTTCTCAACGGCCGCATGTCGGTCTTGTCGAAGGAGACATAAGATGTTCAAGAAAACCATGCTCGCCCTGTCGGCGCTGTCGATGGTCGCAATCCCGGCGGTCGCCGATGCCCATCACCGCGACGGCTATTATGGCAATGGCTACAGCCAGGGGTATAACCAGGGCTATCAGCAGCAGGGCTATGGCTATAACAACGGCTACCCGCAGCAGGCCTATAGCTATGACAACGGCTATAATAACAACGCCTATTATGGCCGCAGCTATGGCACGCGCCATCGCTGCAGCGGAACCACCGGGACAATCGTCGGTGCTGGCGCAGGCGCGCTGCTCGGGCGTTCGCTTGGTCGCGGCAGCGGATATTACCATCAGAACAGCGGCACGACCGGCACCATCCTTGGTGCGGCGATCGGCGCGCTGGTCGGGCGCCAGGTTGGCAAGTCGACCTGCTAAGCCGTAGTCATCGGCAAGAACGAGGGGCTGGGCGGAGACGCCTGGCCCCTTTTTTTCGAGCAAATTCTCGTGGCTCGATTATATAAGCTGCTTGTTACAGGAGATGCGCGTGTTCAAGGGTCTTCAGCCAATCCTTTACGGCGGCCGAGAGGTGTGGCCGCTGGTCGAAGGCGGCAAGGGCGTTAGCGCCACCAACCACGCCTCGTCGGGCGCGTGGGCGGCGGCGGGCGGAATCGGGACGGTCAGCGCGGTCAATGCCGACAGCTATGACCCCGAGGGGCGGATCGTGCCCCAGGTCTATCACGCGCTGACCCGTCGCGAGCGTCACGAAGAGCTGGTGCAATATGCCATCGACGGCGCGGTCGCGCAGATCGAAAAGGCGCACGACATCGCTGGCGGCAAGGGCGCGATCAATATCAATGTGCTGTGGGAGATGGGCGGCGCTCAGCGCGTGCTCGAGGGTGTGCTGGAGCGCACCAAGGGGCTCGTCACCGGGGTCACGTGCGGGGCGGGAATGCCCTATAAGCTGAGCGAAATTGCGGCGGCGCACGGGGTCTATTACCTCCCCATTATCTCGTCGGCGCGGGCGTTCCGCGCACTGTGGAAGCGCGCTTATTCGAAGGCCGCCGAATGGCTTGCCGCGGTAGTCTATGAGGATCCGTGGCTCGCCGGCGGGCATAATGGTCTGAGCAATGCCGAGGATCCGCGCAAGCCGCAGGACCCCTATCCGCGAGTCGCCGAGCTTCGCGCGACCATGCGCGAGGGCGGCATCCCCGACAGCGTGCCGATCGTGATGGCCGGCGGCGTCTGGCGGCTCGACGAGTGGGACAACTGGATCGACAATCCCGAGCTTGGCCAGATCGTCTTCCAGTTCGGGACGCGCCCGCTGCTGACTCAAGAAAGCCCGATCCCGCCCGACTGGAAGGCGCGGCTGATGAATCTCGAGGAGGGGGAGATATTGCTTCACCGCTTCTCGCCGACGGGTTTCTATTCCTCGGCGGTGCGCAATCCGTTCCTGCGCTGGCTCGAGGCGCGCAGCGAAAGGCAGATCGCTTACACTCCCCACGAGGTCGGCGATCACGCCTTCCAGCTCGACGTCGGCATCGGCACGAAGAAGAATTACTGGGTGACGCGGGGCGACCTGCAGCACGCGCGCGAATGGTATGGCGCGGGGTTCACCAACGCGATGAAGACCCCCGACGACACGCTGGTGTTCGTAACGCCCGAGGACGAGAAGATCATCCGCAAGGACCAGGCCGACTGCATGGGCTGCCTGTCGCAGTGCGCGTTTTCAAGCTGGGCGGATAATGAGAAGAATTCGACCGGGCGGCTGGCCGATCCGAGGTCGTTCTGCATCCAGAAGACATTACAGGACATCGCCCATGGTGGGCCGGTCGAACAGAACCTCATGTTCGCCGGACATGCCGCGTTTCGCTTCAAGAGCGATCCCTTCTACTCGAACGGGTTTGTGCCGACGGTCAAGCAGCTGGTGGACCGGATTTTGACGGGGGCATGATGCGCGAGTTCATCGTTGGCGCGATATTGATCGCGGTTGCGTCGGCGGCCTCGGGCGAGGACAAGAAGCCGCCCTATTGGGCGTCGATCGCGAGCGGTGAGGCGATGATGCGCTCAGGTCCTGGACGCAACTACCCCGGCCTGTGGCTCTACCAGCATCGCGACCTGCCGGTCCGCGTCGTCCAGACCTACCCGCAGTGGCGCAAGATCGAGGATCCCGACGGACAGCAAGGCTGGATGCTGGTGACAATGCTTAGCGACAAGCGCAGCGCGATCATCCGCCCCGGCGCGCCGCGCGACCTCCACAACAAGCCCGACCCCGCAAGCCACGTCGCCTACAAGGCCGAGGCTGGGGTTGTTGGCAAGATCGCCAAGTGCCGCGACGGCTGGTGCCGAATGACCATCGCCAAGCACGAAGGCTATGTGCGGGTCGGCGACATCTGGGGTCTGACCGACGGCGAGAGCATCAACTAGGGGCGGCTCCACCACGAGCGCCGCCCCTTCACGATCATCTACATTTTTGGCGCCACGTAGGCGACGCGCGTGACCGAGAGTTTTTCCCCCTTGTCGCTGGTCGTGTCCATCGACTTGCCGATCTCGACCGGCGAGCTCGTCCAGCAAGTCTCACCCTTCTTGTCCATCGCGCTGGTGAAGCAGATCTTGCCATCCTTCATCACCGCGGTGCCGTGGTCGATATGCTTGGAACCCGAGTGAGCGACGTAAGCGCCGTCGGGACCGATCGACTCTTGCATCGCTATGCCCTTGGCATCCGTAAACTCCCAGCTGGTGCCCTTGATCTCGAACGCCGCCGGAGTGGCCATGTTTGCGGCCATGTTGTTGGCAGTCGTCACGTTCTCGACCGCGACGTCCTTGGTCGTGTTCGTGGTTGACGTGCTAGTCTTGCTGCAGCCGGCAATCGCCAGTGCGGTCATGGCCAAAAGTGCAACGCGCATGTTCGTCCTCCCTGTTGGATGGGCGTGCATATCACCGATTATGACGCGCGCATATCGTCCGGGAATGACCGGTTCAGATCAGCTCGACCGCCACTGCCGTCGCCTCGCCACCGCCGATGCACAGGCTGGCGACGCCCCGCTTCAGGCCCTTGTGCTTGAGCGCGTTGATCAGCGTCACCAAAATGCGCGTTCCGCTCGCCCCGATCGGGTGACCGAGCGCGGTCGCGCCGCCGTTGACGTTGATCTTGTCGTGGGGAATGCCAAGGTCCTTCATCGCAAACATCGCGACGCAGGCGAACGCCTCGTTGATTTCCCACAGCTCAACGTCAGCGACGCTCCAACCGGCCTTCTTGAGCAATTTCTCGATCGCGCCAACCGGAGCAATCGTAAACTGCGCCGGTTCGCGGGCGTGGGCGGCGGTAGCGACGATCCGCGCGACGGGCTTGAGCCCCTGCGCGGTCGCGTCGCTCTCGCGCATCAGCACCACTGCCGCCGCGCCGTCCGAGATCGACGAGGAGGTCGCCGCGGTAATCGTCCCGTCCTTGGCGAAAGCGGGCTTCAGCGTCGGAATCTTGTCGGGCATCGCGCGGCTCGGGGCTTCGTCGGTGTCGACGATGACGTCACCCTTGCGGCCCTTGATCGTCACCGCGACGATCTCGTCCTTGAACGCGCCGCTGTTGATCGCCGCCTTGGCGCGGGTCAGCGAGGCGAGGGTGAATTCGTCCATATTCTCGCGGGTGAGCTGATATTCATCGGCGGTGCATTGCGCGAAACTGCCCATCGCACGGCCTTCCTCATAGGCATCCTCGAGCCCGTCGAGGAACATATGGTCATAAGCGGTGTCATGCCCGATGCGCGCCCCGGCGCGGTGCTTTTTGAGCAGGTACGGCGCGTTGGTCATCGACTCCATCCCGCCCGCGACGATGAGGTCGGCGTTTCCCGCCATCAGCGCCTCGGCGCCCATGATGACCGTTTGCATGCCCGATCCGCACACCTTGTTGACCGTCGTCGCCTGGACCGACTTGGGCAGCCCCGCCTTGATCGCCGCTTGCCGCGCGGGTGCCTGGCCGAGCCCGGCGGGCAGCACGCAGCCCATGTAGATGCGGTCGACTTTCGCCCCATCGATCCCGGCGCGCTCGACCGCGGCGCGGACCGCGGTGGCGCCAAGGTCGGTCGCGGTGGCGTCGGCAAGGGCGCCCTGCATCGCCCCCATTGGCGTGCGCGCGGTCGAAAGAATGACGATCGGGTCGGTGGCCATGGCGCTATGCTCCTGAGCTTCTTTGTTGCACTGCACATAAACCCTGTGCGGCGCTTGTTCAAACGCTTTGCGCTCTGCTAGCGCCGGACGAACAACGGATCCGGGAGCGGTAATCATGAAGATCGATGGAGTTTCGGCAGTCGTCACCGGCGGCGCTTCAGGGCTGGGCGAGGCGACCGCGCGGGCGCTCGTCGCAAAGGGCGCCAAGGTCGCCATTTTCGATCGCGACGTCGAGCGCGGGACAAAGGTCGCGGCCGAAATCGGCGGCGTGTTCTGCGAAGTCGATGTGACCAGCGACGAGAGGGTCGGCGCGGCGTTCGACAAGGCCCGCGCGGCACACGGCCAGGAACGCATTCTGGTCAACTGCGCCGGCGTTGCCAACGCGGTCAAGACCGTCGGCCGCGACAAGGAAACCAAGCAGCCCAAGCGGTATCCGATGCATCAGTTCGAACTGGCGATCGCAATCAATTTGGTGGGCTCGTTCCGCTGCATCGCATTTTCTGCCTATGGGATGGTTGGGCTCGACCCGATGGAGGACGGTGAGCGCGGGTGCATCATCAACACCGCCTCGGTTGCTGCCGAGGACGGACAGATCGGCCAAGCGGCCTACTCGGCGTCGAAGGGCGGGGTGCTGGCGATGGCGCTGCCGATCGCGCGTGACCTGATGAACGACGGGGTGCGCGTCAACACCATCCTGCCAGGGATTTTCAAGACTCCGATGATGTCGCTTATGCCACAAAATGTGCAGAATGCGCTGGCTGCGCAGGTGCCTTTCCCCAAGCGCCTCGGGACGGCGGAGGAATATGCCAGGCTCGCCTGCTTCATTGCCGAGACGCGCTATCTGAATGCCGAGAGTATCCGCCTCGACGGGGGCATCCGGATGGCGCCGAGGTAGGTCGGATTGGTAGGACGAAATGGCCGGCCCGAAACAAACGCCCGACGAGTCCGCGCTACTCGAGGCGATGGTTGTTGCGGCGCGCGACGCCGGGACGAAAATCCTGGAGCTTGTCGCGACGGGGTATAAAGTGGAGATCAAGGCCGACGCATCGCCAGTGACAATATGCGACCGCGCGGCCGAGGCGATCATCCTCGCCGCGCTTGCCACGGCCGCCCCGGACGTGCCGGTAATCGCCGAGGAGGAGGTCGCGGTGGGACGCATCCCCGCGCATGGCGACACATATTTCCTCGTCGACCCGCTCGACGGGACCAAGGAATTCGTTCGCGGTGGCGATGATTACACGGTTAATATCGGCCTGATCGAAGGCGGCGTGCCACGGCTCGGCGTGGTCTTTCAACCGCCGCTTGACATCCTTTGGGGTGGACAGGTGGGCGTGGGTGCATTCGTCGAGGAAGGCGGAACGCGCCGCGACATCACGACGCGCCCGCTCGGCGACCAGCGCGCCGCCGTCGCGTCGAAATCGCACTTCAATCAGGCAACCGCGGATTATCTGGAGCAGGCCGTCGGCGTGTGTGGTCATGTCTCGGTCGGCTCGAGTCTAAAATTCTGCCTCGTCGCTCAAGGGATGGCCGACATCTACCCGCGCCTGTCGCCGACTAGCGAGTGGGACACTGCCGCCGGCCACGCCGTGCTGCTCGCCGCGGGCGGCCGCGTCGACGGCCCCGACGGTGGACCGCTGGCTTACGGCAAGACGGACTTCCTTAACCGCGGCTTCTGCGCGACGGGCGGCTGGGAAGCGCCACTGATCGGGCCATTGCTAAAGATGTTAGCAGGTGACGGAGACGTTCCCCAGGAATCCTAAGGCGGCCACGGAGAGTTCAAACTGGCCTCATGGATCCGATCGGGCTGCGGTGCGTGGTATTTGCTCCATTTCGGTTCCTTGCGGCTGCGCTGGAGCGCGTCAACTTCGGCGCGGACCGCCATAATGCGGACGCGCAGGATCACTGCCTCCGGGCTCCCGGAGTGCCATTGCTCCAGTTGCGTCGTCAGCTGCTGCGCCCGTTGCAGCGCGTCGCCGACCTCGGCCAGCCAGCGGGCCCGCGCCGTCGCATCGTCTCGTTCATTCGACATGGGCACACCTCCACCGATGATCGGCACGGTCTGCTCTCGAACGCGCTGCGCCTTTCCTAAGGTCCCCGCCGAAACGGACAGAATTCCCGCTGACTCTGCTCCGTTTTGCGTTATGCTTCACTTTGCTCGGTGCCTGGTGTCAAAAGGGTGCTTTCTCATGGAATATGTCAGCCGCCTGGCCGTCGAGCCATCCCTCGCCGCGCCCCACGCACTCGCGCCCGTGTTCGTTGCTGGCTCCAGCGCCGCCGCGCGCCGCCGTGCGCTCGCCCTCGTCAAAGCGGCCGGGCTGCGAACGCCCGGCGCGGTGTCAATCAGCGAGGCGGTCGAACGTCTGTCGCACCAGGCGCTCACCAGCGCGGTCTGGATCGAATTAGACCAGGACGACGGAGCGCCGCTCGACGCGCTGCTCGACACGATCGACCGCGGGGCCGGAGACGGCGCCTATGCTGCGATCGTGTCGGCTACCCCCGGTCTGATCGACGCTGTTTCCGCAAAGCTCGAACGCGGTCGCGTGGAATTGCTGATCGAGCAAGGAGACGAGGGTGCGCGTATTGCCGCGCTGGCGCTGGCGACGACGCGGGTCGGGCACGGCGCGCGACTGTCGGACATTGCCGCCGACAATAGCGCCGCACGACTTCGCCAGCTGACCGACGAGGTCGGGCAGATCGCCGCGACGCTCGCGCGGCTGTCGGGCGGGCCCGGCGCGCTGACCCCGATGGCCCCGGTCGCACCTCCGCTGCAAGCCAATGACCCGCCGCCCGAGGTCGCCCCCGAGACCGTCCGTGCGGTGATTCGCGCACGCCGACTGCGCTCGCGCTTTTTCGCCGAGGATCTCTTCGCGGATCCCGCCTGGGACATGCTGCTCGACCTCACCCAGGCCGAGATTGCCCAGGTCCGCGTTCTCGTGTCGAGCCTGTGCATCGCTGCCGTGGTGCCCGCGACGACCGCGCTTCGCTGGATCAAGACGCTGACCGACACCGGCCTCCTCGTTCGCCGCGCCGACCCCCACGACGGTCGCCGCGTGTTCGTCGAAATGGCGCACTCGACCAGCCTCGCGATGAAGCGCTATTTCGCCGAAGTGGGGCGCGTGGCAGGGGTTTGAGAAAGGGGCGCTCTCGTTGATCGACGTCTCGCCCAGAAACATTATGGCTTTAGGCGAACCAGAAAGGAGAAACATCTTGCCGTTGTGCGCGAAAAAGATTCTCTTCAGCACCGTTTAATCAGCCGTGAAGACAGCGAGATTCGTGGGCACTCCGACGGTATTTTCGAACGTTAAAGTAACTGCGTTGCTTCGCTAGCTGCTTTCCTCCGGCAGTATGAGAGTCGGTTTCGAAATTCATGAAGGCCGTGCCAATCTGCGGATCATGAGCATGGATGCTGCGGCGTAGAGGAAAGCCGCTGCAGATTTGGTGGATGCCTCGACGTCTTTTGCAAGCCTTCGGTTTCAAATGATTCAAGCGAAGAACCGTTCGACCACCAAGCGGCGTGGCAGGACAACGAAGCCGACCTGATCTGCGATTTTGCTGACAATCTCGACGCGAACATTGGTGGCGCCTGTGACCCGTTCGGAGTTGTAACCGCCGTCGGCCCAGACCACTCGAATGAATGGGAAGAGCTTGCGCGAGATCTGCAGCAGTGCGGCACCGCCGTCGCGTTCTTGGACATCGGCGTTTTAAGGGTTCGACAAGCAGGGCGCGTCCATCGCCGTCGACCAGAGCATGCCGCTTGCGCCCCTTGATCTTCTTGCCTGCATCGTAATTGCGCGGGCCGCCACTTTCCGTGGTTTTGACGGTCTGACTGTCGCTCACCCCGGCGCTGGGGGACGCCTCGCGACCCTCGCTCTCGCGCAAGTCCATCAGCAGATATGATTGAGATCCCGCCACAGCCCGTTGTCGCGCCAC
>JANXUU010000112.1 GCA_025356055.1 Sphingomonas sp.
GGCCATCGCTTCGGACACCAGCCCGTCGACGTCGTCGGGGCTCGATCCGATGAGATAGGCGGTGTCGTCGGTTGAAAAGCCCTCAAGGCTGGTCAGCAGCAGCGCCTGGCGGCTCAGCGGCGTGATCCGCGACAAGCGCGCGCGGGCAATTCCCTCGGCATTGTTATACCCGTCGCCCGGCTCCTCACCTTCCTCGACATTGGCACTCGACCAGATCGCATGGAAAGTCCGGTAGAGACCGAGGCGGGGATCGACATCCTTGGGGAAATCCTCAGGGCTGGCGACAATCGCCTCGAGCGCGGCGCGGACGAATGCGTCGCCGTGCGCCTGGCTCCCGGTCAGCGCGCGCGCATAGCGGCGCAGGAACGGAAGATGCGGAGCAAGGTCCTGACCAAGCGACATAGACGGGGAAACTCCTGTTTATCTACAAGCGTCGGCCCTATTGGGCGCCGCGCCGGAGCGATGCAAGCGCAACTCGTTCGCAACGAACCACAAGATGGACGTAAAAATACCGTCGTGCTGTTATTTTCTTGGTTGTCGGAACAAACAACAGCGCACTTGGTTTCCCGCAGCGGGATACTTGCATCCGGCAGTCGGATTGACGCTCTGCCGGTGCACTCCTAGGGGCTGCGCACATTGTTACGAGTGCTGCGTTTACTGGTAATGAGTCGAGTGAGGTAGCGTGCCTCGCCCGCCCAAGGGGGACGAGAGGTTGAGTGGCAGCGACAAGGCCGAACCGCGCAGCAGCGACGATGGCCGGCACGACGGCAAGGAAGCGAAGTCGGCATCGAAAAAGAAGCCATCGGGCAGGCCTTCAGATGTCGGTCGTGCCTTGCGTTCGGTCTATGACGACACGTTGCGCGAAGAGATCCCGCTTGATCTGCAGGACTTGCTCGGCCGTCTCGGTTAGCAAGTTTCCGCACCGACCCGTCCGGCCCGTCCAGGGCGCGGACTGATGCGTTCGACCTTTAGCGCGCTGCCAACCGCGGCCAAATTACTGCTGATCATGTCACTGGCGCTGCTACCGGTAGGCGTGGCGATGGTGTGGACGGCGCACCGCGGCATCAGTCATGCCAACGCGCTGCTCGACCAGCGCGCCGAGGAGCAGGACCAAGCCGCTTCGCGCGCGATCGAAAGCCTCATCGCCCGGAACACGCTGGCGCTTAGGGTCGCCGCTTCCGCCGCCATTGCCACGCCCGACACCCGCGACTGCGAGGAAGTCGGTCGCTCGCTGGCCATCGCGCCCGGCGTGTCGCGCAACTTCTCGATCGAGCTTGCCGATGGCAGCGAACATTGCGTCACCCCCAACTTCCTCCCCCCTAGCGGCGCGCGCTTTGCCAAGCCGGGCGGGATCGCGTTGTGGCTTGATCCGGGGGGAAATGCGTTATTCGTCCGCGTCGGGCTCATTGGCGGCATGGCGACCGACCGCCTGCCTTTTTCCGAACTCGCGTCTGCAGCGCGCGATGTCGCGCCCGACGTCCTTTCGCTCCATCTTGATGACGGGGTCAGCGAAGCGGCGCTAATCGGGCGCCCCGGCGGCGCGCCTCGCCGGGTTCGCGCCAGCACGCACCACATGGCCGGCGGCCAATTGTCGATTCGCGTATCGGTCCCGACCGATCGCCTGAGCGTCGGCGACTGGCTGCTGCTGCTGCTGCCGCTGACGATGTGGGTGATTGCCGCAGTGGTCAGCTGGCTGCTCGTCTCACGGCTGCTGATCCTGCCCCTGCGCCGCCTCGAGCGGGCGGTCGCGACCTATGATCCGGCGGCGGGTGGATTTGTCCTACCGCGCGGCATCGGTCCCGCGGTCGAGATCGAAAGCCTTGGCGAGGCTTTCGCCCGATCGGTTGAGCGAATCGAGACGAGCGAGCGCGAAATGGGCGACGCGCTCGAAGGTCAGCGTCGACTCGTTCGCGAAGTCCATCACCGCGTGAAGAACAACCTGCAGGTCGTCGCCTCGCTGCTCAGCATCCACGGTCGCAATGTCATCGCCCCTGAAGGCCGCTCGGCTTATGCCGCCATTGCACGCCGGGTCGACGCACTCGCGGTCGTCCACCGCAACCATTTTGCCGAGGGCGAGGATAATCGCGGTATTGCGCTTCGTCCGTTGCTGACCGAACTCTCCGCTGGCCTGCGCGGTTCGGCGCCCGATGAGGCTCGCCGCACCGCGATCACGCTCGACGTCGACAGCGCCGCGACGACCCAGGACGTCGCGGTCGCCGCGGCCTTCCTTGTCACCGAAGTCGTCGAATTCGCTATGCTCCGCCAGCCGACTGCGCCGATCGAGATCGACCTTCGCCGGACGAGCGAGTTAACCGGGCGGCTGACAATTGAAAGCGCGGTGCTGACCGAGATCGATGGCGACGACAAGGACAAGGTCCAGTTTGAGCGGGTGATCACCGGGCTGGCCAGGCAACTACGGTCTTCGCTCGAGCTTCGGCTTGGCCGCATGAGTGTGGAGTTGCCGATTTTTCCGGCCTGAATCAACGGCCTCTGGTGTACTCATTTCGGTGGCGTCAAACTTTCTCCAGCACACCTTATTTTTTTGCCGATCAGCGGGAACCGTCGCGGAATTAAGGACGTTGTACTATTTGGATAGCGACCTTTTGCCCCCCCGCTCTCGCTATCCAACTACATGGGCCCGGAACCGCCAACCCTCCCCCCCCCGGTTGCGCTTCCGGGCCCAAAAATTTGCAAGGGGTCCGTCTACAAAATGAATTCTAGCTGGCTTGTTTGCAAGCCTGTCAGGCGTCGGTGGTCTCGCTCGAGGCGACCCGCGCGGCACGCCAGTGGGTCACCCGAATCGCTACGATCGCAAATTCGTAAAGCGCATAGAGCGGCACTGCGAGCAGCAGCATTGACACGGCGTCGGGCGGGGTCAGCACTGCCGAAATCGCCAGCACCACGACGATCGCGTAGCGCCGCGACTTGGACAATTGCTCGCGCGTAATCACGCCCGCCCGTTCGAGGATCATCAGGAGGATCGGCAACAGGAAGGCAACCCCGAAGCCGAACAGGAAGCGGGTCACGAAGGT
>JANXUU010000126.1 GCA_025356055.1 Sphingomonas sp.
CTACCGACCACCGGCACCGGAAGCTGTTCCATCGCCAGTGCCGCCCTACGGTTCCGCTACGCTTCACCTCCGGCCAACACTGGCGATGGAGGTGGCAATGCACTAACAATCAAGCTGGACCACTCGATGGGGGCCGGTCACAACGTCCTTGGCGATCACGAATGCCTCGACGGGCGTTGAATCCCGGAACTCGAAGAGACCCATCATCTCTGACCGCCGAGATCGGCAGTATCAACCGGCTGGTCGGAACCAGCCGCGACCGAGAGTGGGGGCGAGAACGTCCAACCAACTTCCTCGTCGAAATGCGAGATGCCCGTGAGCCCCGCCCCAAACGCATTCCGAACCTGGGCCTGCTGGTCAGGCTTGAGCTTATGGACTGGCATACGATCCACGGAGAAGCTTTCATCGACAACACCGTGAGCAGCCCGCCAGGTCACGAAGTGTTGGACGGCATCATCGGGAGTGCGGGCGACAACGTGGACTGGAAAGCCGTCGCTGGGATTGATTTCGTATAGGTTCATGAAGTTCACCTTTCGCTGTGAACCTCATGCTTACGGTGCGCTCACCATGGATGCGGGTGGCTTCGACATGGCAACTGCGGTGGAATGGGCGGATCGCACGGCTCGTCAGCTTCACCTCAGCTCAGACCAGAGGTTCTCGCCACTCATGGACCTCTCGGGTAATTGTCTCCCAAAAGGAACGACAGACACCTGTCAGTGAGTGCGACATCGACAGACGACGCTCACCGAGCCTGCCATCGGGCTTGCGGACCGCTTTGAAGAGGTAGTTCGCGTAAGCAGCTTGCTCGACCTTAAAAAGATCCGAGTGAATTGCTCTTGGCACATAGCTGAAACCTTTCAGGCCGTGACCAGCCGCGCGACCGACGGCTACCTCAATCTTCAGATCGTCGCCGAGGTCACGAATCGCTGCGCCGCCGTGGACATGCAGATAGGTCGGGGCACGAGTGAACCTGCTCCACCCCTCAATTACAAAAAAGAACTCGCGACCTTTGCCCAACGCTGCGTCGAGCTCTACCCGAATCCTATTTCGCATCTGTGTGCGAGTGTCCCGTCCTTCGCTTACCCATCGTCGCTCAAGGTCGGGGTGCACACGAATGTTGAACGTGAGAAACTCATCCCTAATAACCATGGGGACCAATTGAACCTTGAGCCACTGAGACAAATCATCCCATCGCGGCATGGGTCTCCTGTTCTCCTGCTTCGTTATAGGAAAAGGAGTAATTCGCTCTGAGTCTGGATTCCAAGGCTTCCCAGTATAGACGGTTAGCCACTCAATCTCCTCGCCAGCTGCTTGGTGCCAGCTTTCAGCGAGGCTCGCCTGCAAGCGCAGAAAACTGTAAATTTTACGATCTCGCAAGAGTCGCTTAGCTTCACGCCGACGCCATCGCGCAATTCTACTATTTTGATGAACTGGCATGTGAGGTGATGTTACGGGTCACTGTTACGTTATGCGGGGCCGCTGAGCGCGGAAGTATTTGATATCATTCAGCTTTTACAAAGTGGTCGGGGAGAGAGGATTCGAACCTCCGGCCCCTGCCTCCCGAAGGCAGTGCTCTACCAGGCTGAGCTACTCCCCGACACGGGCGCGCCCTGATTTGTGGTCCGGGGCAGGGCGAGAGCGTCTCTAGCGGGGGGCCGGGGGTAGTGCAAGGATTAGTGGTTCAGGGTTTTGAGCCAATCCTCGTGGCGGACCATTTTTGCGCGCGGGGCGCCGTCGCGGGCGGCAGCGGCTTCAGCGGCTTCGATGGTGCGCCAGTCGGCGAAGCTGGTCGGGCGGACTCCGGCTGCGGCGAGTAGTGCGTCGAGGCCGTCGCCGCCGGCCCGGCCGCCGTGGCTTCGGGGCGGGAGTGCCGCCACGATCCGCTCGGCGACTTCATAGCCGTCTGGACGGTTGGTGCCGATCGTCCCCGACGGTCCGCGCCGTGCCCAGCCGACCGCATAAAGACCGTCCTCGACCAAGCCATGGTCGTTGGCGAACTTGCCGCCGGCCTCGTCATAGGGGACGCCGGGAATCGGTGGGGTGCGGTAAGCGATGCAGCTGACGACCAAACTGGCGGGGACGACGTAGGTCTCGCCGGTGCCGATGCTGGCGCCGGTGTCGTCGAGGCGGGTACGCTCGACGATCAGACGTTGCGCGCGATGCTCCCCCTCGATGCGGATTGGCTTGGCGAAGAAGTCGAAGTTGATGTGTTTGGGTTTGTCTGCGTCGAGCTTCGCGAAGTCGCGCAGATGGGCGACCGATTTGCGCACGCCAGGTTCGAGGGCGGCGTCGACTTCCGCGTCGGGGAAGTCGGCCGGGTCGGTGTGGGGGACGGCGGCGTCGAGGTGGCCGAGTTCGCCCAGCTCCTTGGGGGTCATCGCGATCTGGTGCGGGCCGCGGCGACCGACCAGGGTGATGGTTCGGATGTTGGATTGCTCCAGCGCATCGAGGGCATGATCGACGATGTCCGATCCGACGAACTCGGCACGGGTCTTGGAAAGGATCCTCGCGACGTCGAGCGCGACATTGCCGTTGCCGATAATCGCCGCGCTCTCCCCGTCGAGCGGGGGATCGAGATCGGCGAAATCGGGGTGGCCATTGTACCAGCCGACGAATGCCGCCGAGCCGATCACACCTACCAGCTCCTCGCCGGGGATGCCGAGCGCCCGGTCACTGGGCGCGCCGGTGGCGAGAATCACAGCGTCATAAAGCTCGCGCAACTGGGCGATGGTTACATCCTGCCCGACGGCGACATTACCGACGAAGCGCACGCATTGGTCCTCAGCGACCTTGTCGTAACGGCGCGAAACCGCCTTGATCGACTGGTGGTCGGGGGCGACGCCGAAACGGATCAGGCCGTAGGGGACGGGGAGCCGGTCGATCAGGTCGATGCGGGCGGCGTCGCCATAGGCCTTGGCCAGCGCCTCGACGGTGTAGAAGCCCGCCGGCCCCGAGCCGATCACCGCGAAATGGCGCATCCGTCCTCCGGCATCATTTCTTCGAATGATCCTCGAGCAGTTGGGGGCCCTTGGCCTTGAGCATCGCCTCGATCGGGCGCGCGAACAGGGCGAGCATCCCCGGCAGCATAATGTGGCAGCGGACCAGCGATTGCTCGACGGTGATCGTCGCGTTGACCGCTGCGCCCATCGCCGCAACGGTCAGGTTGAGTGTGTCGCCGGCCCAGCTGTGCGTGACCTGCGCCGCGCCGCCGGGGATGTGGTCGCCAAGCTTGTGAATGTTGTCGGCAAGCCGCTGGCGAGCGACGTCCTTGCCGAGGGAGTGGGGGAGGGTGAGATCGATCGGTCGTTCCATGGTGACGGCTGTGGCGGGGACGCGCCTGCTTTTCAAGCGGTTCGCGGCGTGTAGAGTGACGCGATGCGAATGTTCGTCGTCCTGGCCCTGCTGTCCGCCGCGCCGGCGATCGCGCAGATGGATGTCAACCGGGCGGTGGTAAGCCCAGCGGCGGACTACATCACCGCAGGGCAGGACGAAACTGGCTATCGGCTGTGGGCATTGGCCGATCCGACGCGGCCTCCGGCGGTCGCGGCTTACTATGCGTTTCTGGTGCGGCGCGGAGTGGCGGGGATTGTGCCGACGTGGCAATTGCTGCGCACCGCAACCGACTGGCAGAAATGCGCCGCGCAGCCGTTCGAGGTCCCGCCGGCGGAACAATGGCCGCATATCGTCGAGACGCTCGACTATGTCCGCGCGCATGTCGTGCCGGTGATTGGGCCCGTCGAACCGGTGTCAGTCTATCGCAACCCTTTGCTCAATGCCTGTGCACACGGAGCGCCCGAGAGCGCGCATGCGCTGCTCTATGCAATGGACCTGGTGCCGCTGAGGCCGATCGGCCGCGACGGGCTGATCCGGTCGTTGTGCGCGATCCATTTATGGCGGGGGACCGGGTTCGACGTCGGGCTGGGCTTCTACAAGGGCCTGCGTTTCCACGTCGATTCGAAGAAATTTCGCAAGTGGGGAGGGGATGGCAAAGGGGAAAGCTCGCCTTGCGCAGCGGTGATCGGGGAATTGCCGGGTGCGGGATAAAGGCGCGCGGCGAGTGGAGCGCTGGTCTTCCACAGGGCTACCATCATCAACGCCGCAACCGGACCGTCGACGAAATAATGCCAGCCGAAGTGGATCGAGGCGATCCAGATCAGCAAAGCGTAGGTTGTGAATGCCAGCCCCCACAGCCGGTTCCGCTTGAAGCCGCCGATCACGAGCAAAGTGGCAAGCGCGACGTGCATCGACGGCATCGCGGAGATGCCGCCCGCCAGGGAATAGTCGCGAAGGCGAAAGGCGTGGAGCAGGATCGGCTGGAACTCGAGCGCGGCGAGCGGGCGGCCCTGCGCCTCGGCGAGATGCTCGAGTCCGGCGAGGCGCAACTGGAGCGCAGCATAGTTGGCGTCATGGCCGACCAGAGCGTTGAAATAGACCGGTCCCGCCGAGGCGAACACCCAGGCGGCGAGCGTGCCGATCCCCACCCATGCCGAAAACCAGCTGAAGATAAGGCGGAAGCGCACGCGCGAATCGTCAAACGCGACCGCGACGACCATCGGGAAGGCAAAGATCACGATCAGCCACAGGCTGTAGACCGAATCGAGAAAGCGTGTCGCGGACAATGAGCCGAAGACTGAATGCGTGACTTGCCAAGGCGACACGCCGAACAGCATGCGGCCGATGTGGGCGAGGCTATGGTCCCACAGGAAACCGCGGGGCGGGAGGATGACCTGCTTGAACATGCCGAACGCGGGAAAGGTCAGCCAAGCCATCGATCCGGCAACGAGGAGCCAGAACAGGCGGGTTTCGATATTGTCGCGGACGTCGGGGCGGACGATCCAAACCGTGGTAGCGATCAGTGCGACGAACAGGATCACGGCTGCGGCGATCGGCTCGAACATCACGACGACGCTAATGAGGGAGCCGACGGGAATGCCGCTCAAGCGCTGCATGACGAAGCCGTATGCGAGGACAGAGCCCAGTACGACGACCGCCGCGTGGCGGTCGGCAAGGCCCACCGGGCTCGGTGGCCGTCGCCAGCGCAGGCTGTCCCGCAGGTGCCAGGGTCTCAACGTGGGGCGCTTCGGGTCATGAGGCGCCGATTAAACGGGCATGATTAAGGGCTGGTAAAAAGACCACCTTCATGGTAGCATCAACCAAGCAGCATCCAGCGGATAACCCCCACGACGATTAACAGCGCGACGACGCTCAGTGTCCAGATTGCGGCGAACCAGGCGAGGCGCTTCGCCACTGGCCTAATGGTAGCCGTGGGTGCCGACCTTGCCGCGGAACACCCAATAGGCCCAGCCGGTGTAGGCAAGGATGGCGGGAATGATGACTACCGCGCCGACCAGCATGAACGACTGGCTGGCGGGCGGGGCGGCGGCGTCCCAGATGGTGACGGCGCGGGGGACGATGTAGGGAAAGACGCTGATCGCGAGGCCAACGAAGCCGAGCAGAAACCAGCTTAGCGCGAGCACGAACGGGAGCCACTCGCGGGGGCGGTCAAGGGTGCGGAAGAACAGGAAGGCCGAGGCGGCGACGAGGATCGGGACGGGAGCGGCAAGCGCCATTGTCGGCAGGGTCAGCCAGCGGTCGTAATAGTCGAATGCCAGGAACGGCGTAGCGGCGCTTACAGCGGCGAGCGCGACGAGGGTCGCGATGGCGAGGCGCAAGGCGAGACGGCGGGCGTGGGCCTGAGCGCTGCCCTCGGTCCGCCAGACGAGCCAGCAGGCGCCGAGCAGGGCATAGCCGATCGTCACCGATACTCCGGTCAACAGGCTGAACGGGCTAAGCCAGTCGAGCCAGTCGCCGGCGTAGCTGTTGTTCGCAACCTTCACTCCCTGGAGAAGCGCGCCCAGTATGATGCCCTGCGCGAGGGCGGCGATGGTCGAGCCAGTAGTGAAGGCGCGGTCCCAGAAATGACGGTGGCCCGGGTCTCGCCAGCGGAATTCGAACGCGACTCCACGGAACACGAGGCCGAGCAGCATGGCGATGATCAACGGGTAGGTCGCGGGCAAGATGATCGCATAGGCGAGCGGGAAGGCGGCCATCAGGCCACCGCCGCCCATCACGAGCCAAGTTTCGTTTCCGTCCCACACCGGCGCGATCGAGTTCATTGCCTGGTCGCGCTCCTCGCCGACGGTGAAAGTCGGAAAGAGGATGCCGATGCCGAGGTCGAACCCGTCCATCGCGACGTAGGCGAAAACCGCCAACGCGATGATGCCTGCCCAGACGAGGGTGAGGTCGATCACGAGATCGCTCCCCGGGCAGGGGTCGTCGCCGATGTGGGGGTAACCCCTGCGGCGCGCTTCGGCGTGTGCGGCGGTTCCGCCTCGCCGGCTTGGGGCGGTTTGGCCATCAGCTTGAGGAGATAATAGAAGCCCGCTCCGAACGCGAAGAAATAGACAATCACGAACGCCAGCAGCGAGGTGGCGACGGCGGGCGCGGCAACCGGGGAGCGCGACTGGGAAGTGAGCATCTGGCCATAGACGGTATAGGGCTGGCGGCCGACTTCGGTCGTGATCCATCCGGCGATGACCGCGACCAACCCCGCCGGGCCCATTGCGATTGCGGCACGGTGGAGGAGGGGCCAGTCGTAGAGCCGTTTGCGCCAGCGCGCGACGAGGCTCCACAGGCCGAGCCCGAGCATCGCGAAGCCGAGCCCGACCATGATCCGGAACGACCAGAACAGGATCGCGACTGGCGGCTGGCGGTCGACGGGAATGGTGTCGAGCCCATCGAGGTGGGCATTGATATCGTGGGCAAGGATCAGCGAGCCGGCCTTCGGCACTTCGAGCGCATAGTCGATGCGCTTTCCAGCGGGGTCGGGAATGCCGAACAGGATCAGCCCGCTCGGCCCGGGGGTCGTGCGATAATGGCCTTCAAGCGCCATGATCTTGGCGGGCTCGTAGCGGAGCGTGTTGAGGCCGTGGGCGTCACCGGCGGCGATCTGGATGGGAGCGACGAGCGCGGCCATCCACATCGCCATCGAGAACATGGTTCGCGCCCCGGGGTTCGCGCGGTCCTTGAGCAAATGCCAAGCACCGACCGCGCCGACGATCAGCGCGGTGGTGAGATAGGCGGCGATGACGGTGTGGACCAGGCGATAGGGGAAACTGGGGTTGAAAATGATCGGCAGCCACGAGCCGGCGGGGACGAATTGGCCGTGCGCGTTGATTGCGAAGCCTTGCGGGGTGTGCATCCAGCTATTGGCGCTGATGATCCAGGTCGCGGAAATCAGCGTGCCGAGCGCGACCATCGCCGTGGCGAAGAGGTGAAGCCCCTTGCCAACCTTGGTCATCCCGAACAGCATGACCCCGAGGAAGCCCGCTTCGAGGAAGAAGGCGGTGAGGACTTCATAGGCCATCAGCGGGCCGAGCACGGGGCCGGTCCGGAACGAGAAGACCGACCAGTTGGTACCGAACTGGTAGGACATGACGATGCCCGAGACGACGCCCATCCCGAACGCGATCGCGAAGATGCGTAGCCAGTATCGGTAAAGGTTGGCATAGACCCCTTTGCCGGTGCGCAGCCACAACGCTTCCAGCACGAACAAATAGCTTGCCAGGCCGATCGAGAAGGCCGGGAAGATGAAGTGGAAACTCACCGTGAACGCAAACTGGGCGCGGGCGAGGATCAGAGGGTCGAGCACATTGAACACTAGGTTCATCTAGGCCTGTCGATCGCCGCGACAAAGACGCGAATTGACCAGCCCCCTTGTGTTGCTTGAAAGCCACACTAACTTGATCTCAACGGAGGGCTGCGATGGATTTCGAGAAATTGACCGAGCGCGCGCGCGGGTTTGTGCAGGCGGCGCAGACGATCGCGGTGCGCGAGCACCACCAGCGGATCGTGCCGGCGCACCTCGCCAAGGCGCTGCTGGACGACGAACAGGGGATGGCGGCCGGGTTGCTCAAGGCCGCGGGCGGAGACGCCAAAACGGCGACGCGCGCGGTGGACGCGCTCGTCGACAAGCAGCCGGCGGTGACCGGGAGCGGGGCGACTTCGGCGCCGGGGATGGATGGCGACACGATCCGGTTGATCGACCAGGCGCAGGAGATCGCGACCAAGGCCGGCGACCAGTTCGTGACGGTCGAGCGGATCCTGCTGGCGATGCTGCTCGCCAAGGGGACCGAAGTGGCAACCGCGCTCGCCAAATCGGGAGTAACCCCGCAGGCGCTCAACGCCGCGATCGAGAAATTGCGCGGGGGGCGGACAGCGGACAGCCAGGCTTCGGAGGACCGCTATGACGCGTTGAAGCGCTTCTCTCGCGACCTCACGCAGGCGGCTCGCGACGGCAAGCTTGACCCGGTGATCGGGCGCGACGAGGAGATCAGGCGGACGATCCAGGTGCTGGCGCGGCGGACCAAGAACAACCCGGTGCTGATCGGCGAGCCGGGGGTTGGCAAGACCGCGATCGCTGAAGGGCTGGCGCTGCGGATCGCCAACGGGGACGTGCCCGACGGGCTGAAGGACCGCAAATTGCTGTCGCTCGACATGGGATCGCTGATCGCCGGGGCGAAGTATCGCGGCGATTTCGAGGAGCGGCTGAAGGGTGTGCTCGACGAGGTCAAGCATGCCAACGGCCAGATCATCCTGTTCATCGACGAAATGCACACCCTGGTCGGAGCGGGCAAGGGCGAGGGAGCGATGGATGCGTCGAACCTGCTCAAGCCGGCGCTGGCGCGGGGCGAACTTCACGCGATCGGCGCGACGACGCTCGATGAATATCGCAAGCATGTCGAGAAGGATGCGGCGCTCGAGCGGCGGTTCCAGCCGGTGTTCGTCGGCGAGCCGACGGTGCCTGACACGATCTCGATCCTGCGCGGGCTGAAGGAGAAGTACGAGCTTCACCACGGAGTGCGGATTACCGACGCGGCGCTGGTCGCGGCGGCGACGCTGTCGAACCGCTATATTTCGGACCGGTTTCTGCCCGACAAGGCGATTGACCTGATGGACGAGGCGGCGTCGCGGCTGAGGATGGAGGTCGAGAGCAAGCCTGAGGAAATCGAGAATCTCGACCGGCGGATCATGCAGCTCAAGATCGAACGCGAGGCGCTGAAAAAGGAGACCGATGCCGCGTCGAAGGATCGGCTCGGCAAGCTCGAAGCGGAGCTGGCCGATCTGGAGGAGCAGTCGGGGGCGCTGACGACGCGGTGGCAGGCGGAGAAGGAGAAGATCGCGGGCGAGGCCAAGGTCAAGGAAGCGCTCGATGCGGCGCGGCTCGAGCTGGAGCAGGCGCAGCGGTCGGGCGACCTCGCGAAGGCGGGCGAGATTCAATATGGGCGGATCCCCGGTCTGGAAAAGCAGCTCGCCGATGCCGAACAGGCGTCGAATGGCGCGATGCTGCGCGAGGAAGTGACCGACCAGGATATTGCCGCTGTCGTGAGCCGGTGGACGGGCATCCCGGTTGAACGGATGCTGTCGGGCGAGCGCGAGAAATTGCTGCAGATGGAGCAGCTGATCGGCAAGCGGGTGATCGGGCAGGAGGCGGCGGTGAAAGCCGTTTCGGCGGCGGTTCGGCGGGCTCGGGCGGGGTTGCAGGACCCGGGGCGGCCGCTGGGGTCGTTCCTGTTCCTCGGGCCGACGGGGGTCGGCAAGACCGAACTAACCAAGGCGCTGGCCGAGTATCTGTTCGACGATTCGAACGCGATGGTTCGCATCGACATGTCGGAATATATGGAGAAGCACGCGGTCGCGCGGCTGATCGGGGCGCCGCCCGGGTACGTTGGATATGAGGAAGGCGGGGTGCTGACCGAGGCGGTGCGGCGGCGGCCGTATCAGGTGATCCTGTTCGACGAGGTCGAGAAGGCGCACGGCGACGTGTTCAACGTGCTGTTGCAGGTGCTCGACGACGGGCGGCTGACCGACGGGCAGGGGCGGACGGTCGATTTTTCGAACACGATCATCATTTTGACGTCGAACCTGGGGTCGCAATATCTGGCGGCGCTGGGCGACGACGAAGGGGTCGAGAAGGTCGAGGGGCAAGTGATGGAGGTGGTGCGGTCGCACTTCCGGCCCGAGTTCCTCAACCGGCTCGACGAGATCATCCTGTTCCACCGGCTGGGGCAGGCGCACATGGGGCCGATCGTGGATATTCAGATGATGCGGCTGGGCAAGCTGCTTGAGGATCGCAAGATCCGGCTGGAGCTGAGCGATGCGGCGCGGGCATGGCTGGGGAGAGTGGGCTATGACCCGGTCTATGGCGCGCGGCCGTTGAAGCGAGCGGTGCAGAAATATCTGCAGGATCCGCTGGCGGATGCGATTTTGGCCGGGACCTTGAGTGATGGCGCGACGGTCAAGGTGGACGAAGGCGATGGAGGGTTGGTGTTGACCCCCGTCTAGCGCGGCCTCAACGGGTCCTTCTGAATCTTGATTGGGGCGGGCTTGGTCTTCGGAGTGGAGAGCGCGGCTGGCGCGGTATCCGCCGCGGTCGTCGCGTTGGTTGCTAGAGCCGCTTCGGCGGCGGTCGACTTCTTGGCGGCGCGCGGTTGATCGAGGAGTGCGGCGATGACCGCTCCGTCGCGCTTGTAGACGTCGTCATAATTGACGATCGATCCGTCGAGCGCCGCGGCGGCAGTGAAATAGACGATGTAGACCGGAAGCGGCCTTACGAAGCTGGCCTTCTCGGATTTTTTAGAGGCTAGCGTGTCGGCGACCCTCGTCGCGTCCCATGGGCCATTGTCCTCGGCGAGTAGCAGGCGCGCGAGGTCGCTGACCTTGTCGGTGCGGATGCAGCCGTGGCTAAACGCGCGGACCGAGCTGTTGAAGCGGCTCTTGGCGTTTGTGTCGTGGAGGTAGATGGCATAAGGGTTGGGCATCACGAACTTCATCTGGCCGAGCGCATTCGCCGGGCCCGGAGGCTGGCGCCAGCGCTGGACGACACCAGTGACGGGGTCCTTGACCGCGACGAAGCCCTTCTTGCCGGCAACTTCCTTGCTGATGCTAGTCGGGACTTCCCACCACGGGTTGAGGATGACGCCGGTGGCCATCGCGCTGAGCTGCGGCGTGGGGGTCTTGATCGCTCCGGCGACCGCCTTGTGGCGCGAGACGGCGACGCCGTTCTCGACCAGGGTCGCGGTGTAGGCAGGAACGTTGGCGATGATGTAGCGCGTGCCAAGGTCGCGCGGCAGCCAGCGCCAGCGGTCCATGTTGAGGCGGATGGTGTTGACTTGCGCGGCGTTGGCCGGGTCGGCAAGCGCGGTCCGTAGCGCGCCATATTGGGGATGGGTGGGGAGCAGGCCGCGAAGCGCGTCGCCGATGCGGTGCTGGGCGAGCGCGGCGTCTAGCAACTCGCGTTGACGGGCGGTGTTCAAGTCGGGATCGGCGACGTGCCAGTCGATGCGATCCTCGCCGCGGACATGGCCAAAGGCGAAGTCGGACGATAGCTTGTTGAAGCTGTCGGTGGCAGCGGCGGAAACGCGCGTCACGTCGCGCGCGGCGATGGCGTCAGCGAGGGCTGTGGGGGCGTAATCCTTTGCGCTGAGGCCGTCGGCGGCGACCGACTGGATGAGGATCAGCAACTCTTGTGCGTCGGCGAGCGGCCAGAACGGCGGAGGTAGGATCACGGGGGGCGGGGGCGTGACGACCGGGACGGGGGCCTGTGTCGCGGGGGCCTGAACGATCGGCACTCCGGGCGCGGGCATCGCGGCGATCGGGTCGGGGCGCACTTGCGCGATGGCCGCGCCGGCGCTGGCCAGGGCAAGGGCGGCGACCATCGACCGCGACGAGATTCTCATGCTCATTCCTTATCTTGACCCGGCTTCGGAGACTTGGCCTCGTCTCTAATGAAGGCGAGACATACACAGGATGAATTGGGCCTGCCAGTGTCGCCCGCGCCACAGTGAAGCAGGAAACCGGATGTTAAGGGAGTTGCCACTAAGCCGTTGATTGTGGACAACTGCCGAGTAGACAGTCGATGAAATTCAACCTCACCGGAGCCATGATTCCGCGCCAGGTGCGACGCATGTTCGACCAGCGTGACGAGGTCCGGGCGCAGCCCGATCCTGACAGCGCACTGCTGAGCTGGCGCGGGGGGACCAAGGTCGTGCGGCTCGGGAATGTCTCGCCTTCAGGGGCGATGCTGTGGTTCGACGGAGTGCCGCACATTGGCGAACGCGTGGCGTTACAGATGCTTGACCGACGGGCAATGCCGGGGCAGGTGCGCTGGGTGCGCGACGGCCGGGTCGGGATTAATTTCACCGGGCCGCGCGGTTAGCGCCGTGGAGATGAGTTTTGCAATGATCAAGGCGCGCATCGCCGATGCCGGGCCGGGCGAGCGGCGCCGCGCCGACCGGGTAGCGGTCGATATCGAGGCACGGATGCGGCCCCTCGGCGAGGAAGGCAGTGAGGCGCGGATCGTCAATATTTCTGCGACAGGGTTCATGGCCGAGGTCAGCGAACATTACGAAGTGGGCTCTCGCGTATGGCTGATTCTGCCCGGGCGCGAGCGAGCCAATGCCGTGGTGCGGTGGATCGCGGGTAACAAGATCGGCGGCGAGTTCGCCGAGCCGATCGCGGTGGATGTGCTGGGAGCTTAACGCCGCTTTAGCGCCGCTTTCACTTTTGGCAGGATTCCAGCGACGATGCGCCTTACCCCGACCGCGGTGGGGTGGACGCCGTCGGCCTGCTGCATGCCGCGCACCCCGGCGACCCCGTCCATGAAGAACGGATAGAGCGGCGCGCGGTGCCTGGTAGCCAGCATCGGATAGATCGGGTCGAACTTCGCGCGATAGCCGGGGCCGAGGCTTGGCGCGGCGCGCATGCCCGCGATCAGAACGGGGATGCGGCGGTGGTCAAGTTCGGTCAGGATCGCGTCCAGGTTGGCGCGAGGGATGGCGGGATCGAGGCTACGCAGCATGTCGTTGCCACCAAGCTCGAGGATGACGAGGTCGGGCTTGCGCGGGAGGCCGGCGAGCGTCCAGCCGAGCCGCGCTTTGCCACCGGTGGTGGTGTCGCCCGAAACGCCGCCGTCCGCGACAGTCGCGGCGATGCCCTGGCGGCGCAGGACATCCTGCAACTGTGGAGCGAAGCCCTGGCCGCGCGGGAGGTTATAGCCGGCGGTGAGACTGTCTCCGAAGGCAAGGATCAGCGGTTGCGTGGTGGGATGCGCGGCGGCGAGGGCGGCGGCAACGAGAGTCGAGGCAATCGACATTTATGGTCCCTACCATTGTGGCCCGGTCGCGCCATCCCTAGCTCCCGCACATGACCACAGCCTTGATCGAGCTCGCCGACGTCCGTCTGACCCTCGGCCAGGGCGAGGTGCGAACCGAGATATTGAAGGGGATATCGCTCAGGCTCGACCCCGGCGAGAGCCTTGCGATCCTCGGTCCCTCGGGGTCGGGCAAGTCGAGCCTGATGGCGGTCGTCGCGGGGCTGGAACGGGCGACGAGCGGGAGTGTGCGACTGTTGGGCGAGGACGCGAGCGCGCTCGGCGAGGATGCACTGGCAAGGATGCGCGGGCGCGATATTGGCATCGTGCTCCAGTCATTCCAGTTGTTGCCGACGATGACCGCGCTGGAAAATGTATCGGTGCCGTTGGAGCTGGCGCGGGTGGCGGACGCGCGCGCACGAGCCGAAGCGGAGCTGGTCGCGGTCGGGCTCGGACACCGGCTGACTCATTATCCAGCGCAGCTGTCGGGGGGCGAGCAGCAGCGCGTGGCGATTGCGCGCGCGACGGCGCCGCGGCCTCGGTTGCTGCTGGCGGATGAGCCGACGGGCAATCTTGACCTCGCGACCGGCGGGTCGATTATCGATCTGCTGTTCGCGCGGGCGGCGGCGGCGGAGGCGGGCCTGCTGGTGATCACGCATGATCCGGCAGTGGCGGCGCGGGCGGGGCGGCGGATCGAGTTGGCCGACGGGATGGCGCGTTGAACGAGGGGTTTCGTCTGGCGCGGCGCGACTTGCGCGGGGGGCTCGGTGGTCTGGGGCTGTTGTGGCTGTGCCTCGCGATCGCGGTGGCGGCGATTGCCAGCGTGACAAGCGTCGCCTCGGCGATCGACCATGCGATCGCCAGCAATGGGCGCGAACTGATCGGGGGAGACCTTGTGGTGCGCTCGGCGCAGCGCGAGGCGAATTCGGCGGAACTGGCGGCGCTGGGCGCGATGGGGCGGGTTTCGAAGAGCGTCACGTTGCGATCGATGGTCAGCGGCGGGGCGCGGGGCGAGGCGGCGCTGGCGGAATTAAGCAGCATCGATTCAGGCTGGCCCTTGGCGGGAGCGCTCAAGCTTGCGCCGGGAGGTCGGCGGCCGCATGGACGCGAGGCGGTGGTCGGGCGCGAACTGGCCGAGCGGATCGGGGTTGGGCGCGGGGCGACGGTGCGGATCGGCTATGTCGATTATGCGGTCACCGGGATCATCGACAAGATGCCGGCGATGGCGGGCTTTGCGCTGGCGCCGCCGGTGCTGGTGGACGAGGCGGGGCTCGGCGCGAGCGGGCTGATGCAGCCGGGGAGCCTGGCGAGCTATAGCTATCGGTTGATCCTTGGCGCCGCGCGTGACCCGGCGGCGGTGGGCAAAGCGTTCCAATTGCGATTTCCCGATGGTGGCTGGTCGGTGACCGATCGCAACGACGCCGGGCAAGGCACGCGGCGATTCGTCGAGCGGGTCGGCGAGATGTTGCTGCTGATAGCGCTGGCCGCGCTGGCGATCGGCGGCCTTGGCATTGCCAGCGCGGCGGCGGCGTTCGCGGCGTCGCGGCGGACGACGGTGGCGACGTTGAAGCTGCTCGGCGCGGGGCGGGCGAGCCTGGCGGCGATGCTCGGGATCGAGGTTGGACTGATCGCGGCGGCGGCGATTGTCGCCGGGTTGCTGGTCGGGGCGGCGGCCCCGGCACTGGTCGCGTCGCTGGCGGCGAAGTCGCTGCCGATCGTGCCGGACGCGGCGCCGCAGTGGCGCGCGCTGGCCGAGGCGGCGGCGTTCGGGGTGCTGGTGACGGTGGCGGCGGCGTGGGGGCCATTGGCCGGGGCGGTCGATACTCGGCCGGCGAGCTTGTTGCGAGGGGATGTCGGCGAGGGGTCGCAACGGCGGCGGTGGGTCGTGCCGGTGGTGGCGCTGACCGGCGCGGCGGGGCTGGCGGTCGGGACGGCGCAGGATCCGCGCTTTGCGGCGTTCGGGGTTGGAGCGATTGCCGTGCTGGCATTGCTGTTCGCGGGGGTCGGCTGGGCGATCCGGCTCGTCGCGCGACGGACGCGGCATCGCGGCGGGCCGATCGTGCGGTTGGGGATCGCGGCGCTCGACCGGCCGGGAGCGGCGACGGTGCGGCTGTCGATCGCGTTGGGGCTTGGCCTCGCGCTGCTGGTAACGCTGGCGGCGACGGCGCAGAGTTTGCTTGCGACGATCGACGACCAGGTTCCGGGACGGGCGCCGGCGCTGTTCCTGATCGATATTCCGGTCGCCGAGCGGGCAGCGTTCGAGAGGCTCGCGAAGCGCGCCGCGCCGGGGGCCGAGCTGCGGCTCGTGCCGTCGCTGCGCGGGCCGGTGACCGCGGTGAAGGGCATGCCGGTGGCGGACATGAAGGATGTTCCGGAGGGGGCGTGGATCCTCAAGGGCGATCGGGGACTGACTTTTGCCGACCGCTTGCCGCCCGGCAATCGGGTGACGGCGGGGACGTGGTGGCCGGCGGACTATCGCGGGCCGCCGCTGATCAGCATCGACCAGGACGCGGCCAAGGCGCTGGGGCTCAAGGTCGGCGACACAATGACGATTGCCGTGCTCGGGCGGCCAATCGAAGCGCGGATCGCGTCGCTGCGCGAGATCGACTGGCGCTCGATGGGTTTCAACTTTGCGATCATCTTTTCGCCTGGAGTGCTTGAGGAGGCGCCCTATTCGTTGATGGCGACGGTGGCGCCGGTGCCGGGGCACGGGACGGTAGGGATCGAGCGCGCGCTGGCGAGCGAGTTGCCGATGGTCAGCGTGATCCGCGTCGGGGACATCGTCGCGCAGGTGCGCGCGCTGCTGATCGCGCTGGCGGCGGCGGTGCGGATCGCGACTGGGGTGGCGTTGTTGCTTGGCGTGATCGTGCTGGCGGGGGCGGTGGTGGCGACGAAGGCCAGCCGGGCGCGCGACCTGGTGCTGCTCAAGCTGGTCGGGGCGACCAGAGCTCAGGTGCTGGCGAGTCAGGGGATCGAGTTCGCGGTTCTCGCGCTGGTGGTGACCACGAGCGCGTTGGCGACGGGTCTGGGGGCGGCGTGGCTGCTGCTTGCAAAGTCGCTCGGTATCGATTTCCAGCCTGGATGGTGGTCGCTGATCGGGCTCGCGTTCGGGGCGATCGCGGTGACCATCGGAGCGGCGCTGCTGGCCGCACTACCGCCGCTTAACGCGCGTCCTGTGACTGCACTTCGCGCGCTCTAGCGGGTTGGCAAATGAGTCACGGGCATGAAACTTAGCGTCGTAATGGTCGTTCTACTTGCTCGAAAGGACTTTCCATGGCGAGCATTCCGAGCCTGCGCGATCTCAACATGACGCATGACCCCGCCCAGCGCGGCTATCATGCGGTGTATCGCGAACATCAGGTCAATCATTGCCCCGGCTGCGGCCGGACGCATTGGCTGATCGGGCGGATGTCGGCCGAATGCGCCTTCTGCACGACCGCATTGCCGCTGGCCGAGGCGAGCATGCGGTCGCACTCGTCGGCGGCGGTGATCCAGCATCGTAACCGCCCGCAGGCGGCTTGGGCGGCTTGAGCGGCTAACGCTTCGTCGGGCGGACCGGGACTGGCGCGTTGCAGATGTCGACGCCTCCAGCCGATCGAATGTAAAAATCGTCGTGACGATTGGCGCGCAGGCGCACGAGCCGCGCGAAGGTGGCGCTTTGAGTATCCATCACTTCGAACGCCGGGCGGTCGGCGGCGGGGAGGTCGCTGGCGAGGCGGGTCGCGGCGATCGGGACGTCGCTCGACCGGTCCTTGTAGAAGCCGAGCGCCTCGGTCCCTCGGGGGAGGCTGCTCAGCGCCTCGATTCCTGAAATGACGCGGCCGACAATGGCGATGTTGCGATCGAGCGCACGTGGCGCGCCGCTGATGATTGCATAGAGCTCGCCCCCGGTGCCGGTGTCGGGGGAGAGGTCGCGGCCAACGCCGACGGTAGCGTAGCAGTGGGTCAAGTTAGCGCGGGCACCGTGAAGTGCCACCGGCCAGCCGGCGGCGTGGCCGACTGCGGGGGCGAAACTGTCGCGGTAGGGGAAGCGGGTGAAGTGGAGGCCCTTTGCCGGGCGGTCATATTCGGCCGGAGGGCGGGCAACGATCCCGGCGGGCAACTTGCGGTCGTCGTTGTGGCCCCATTGCGCGACATAATTATCCTGGACGCGGTAGATCGCGGCACCGTCCCACCAGTGGGCGCGGGTCAGTGCGCGCAGGTTGGCGACGTGAACCGGGGCGAAAGCGGGGGCGAGCTGGATGACGATGCGGGCGCCGGACCTGAGGTCGATGACGAGGAGGTCCTGCGGCGGAATCGCGCGCCAGGCGGCGGCGGGGGCGGCGGCGATCAGGTCGGGCGGGGTGAGTGGCTTGGGCTTGGTCGCCGGGGCGGCGAGTGCGAGGACGGCGAGGAGGAGGCTGCGCATGGGCGGAGCTTAGAGACTTTCGAGGTAATGGCGAGGGCGCTTAGCGAGTGCGGATCCCGCGTGATAAAAAATTGCATATTTATGCAGTGGTCTGCATAGAGTGAGAATGATGACGGCCGCCATCCTCGGTGCCTCCGGCTATGTCGGCGGCGAACTGCTGCGGCTTCTGGCCGGCCATCCGGAAATCGTGGCCGGGCGGCTGCTGGCCTCGTCGAACGCGGGGCAGACGGTGGCTTCGATCCATCCGCATCTTGCGATTGCTTATGCTGGACGGACTTTCGAGGCGATCGGTGAGGCGCCGCTCGACGATTGCGACCTCATTTTCGCCGCCTTGCCGCAGGGCGAGACACAGAAACTGGCCGATCGCTTGATGGCGAGCGGGGCGAGAGTGGTCGATCTGGGGGCGGACTTCCGGCTCGATACGGCCGAGGATTATGCGCGCTGGTATGGCGAGGAGCATGTGCGGCCCGAGCTGCTGGGCGAGTTCGTCTATGGGCTGCCCGAGGTGAAGCGCGAGGCGATCCGGGGGGCGAAATATGTCGCCGCGCCGGGTTGCTATCCGACCGCGGCTACGCTGGCGCTTCGGCCATTGATTGAGGCGGGGATTGCGTTTCGTGACGGGCTGATCATCGACGCCGTTTCGGGGGTCAGCGGGGCTGGGCGGGCGGCGAGCGCGGGGAGCCATTATTGCTCGGTCGAGGGGTCGATGCGGGCCTATGGGCTGCTCGGGCACCGCCATACCGCCGAGATGAAGATGATGCTGGGCGGGGAGCCACTGTTCACGCCGCATCTCGCGCCGATGAGCCGGGGGATCCTGGCGACATGCTATGCGAAGGCGACGGGGCCGTGCGATCCGGTGGCGGTGTTGCGCGAGGCTTATGCCGATGAGCCATTCGTGTGCGTGACCGAGGCAGTTCCCGAGACCAAGTGGGCGTCGGGGTCGAACGCGGCGTTCGTGACCGCGCGCTATGACGAGCGAACCGGGATGATCGTGGCGGTCGCGGCGATCGACAATCTGGGCAAGGGCGCGGCCGGGCAGATGATCCAGTGCGCCAATCTGATGCTCGGGCTCGGCGAGGGTGCGGGCCTGTCCAACTGCGGAGTTTATCCATGAGTGTTCGGCAATGAGTGTGACCGCCCCCAAGGGGTTCATCGCCGCCGGGACGCATGCCGGGGTCAAGACGTCGAAATATGATTTCGCGCTGCTGGTGACTGACGACGGCAAGCCGGTGCCGTGTGCGGCGGTGTTCACGCAAAACAGGTTTCGGGCCCCGCCGGTCGAGGCGTGCGTCGAACGGCTGGCGGCAAGCGGCGGGATGGCCGCAGGGGTGGTCGTCAACTCGGGCAACGCCAATGCCGGGACGGGCGCACCTGGGCGGGCGGATGCCGAGGCGATGGCATGCGCGGCGGCGGAGGCGGCCGGGTGCGATCCGGGCGCGATGCTGGTCTGCTCGACCGGTCTGATCGGGGTTCCCTTGCCGATCGGGAAGTTGCTCGACGCGACGCCGAAGCTGGCCGGGTCGCTGGCCGATGATGGTGGGCATTCTGCGGCGATGGCGATCCTGACGACCGACACGCGGCCAAAGGAAGCGCTGGTCGAGCGCGACGGGTGGAGCGTCGGCGGGATGGCCAAGGGGTGCGGGATGCTGGCGCCGAACATGGCGACAATGCTGGCGTTTTTGACGACCGATGCCGAGGTTGAGCGGGGGGTGTTGCAGGACATTCTGGCGCGGGCGGTGAATGCGAGTTTCAACTGTTTGATCACCGACGGCGCGACCTCGACCAACGATACGGCGATGCTGTTCGCGAGCGGGCGCGCCGGCGTGCCGGGAGACATGGCGGCGTTCGAGGATGCGGTGTTCGAGGTGTGCGAATCGTTGATGCTCCAGATGGCGCGCGATGCCGAGGGAATGACCAAGCTGGCGATCATTCGCGTCACAGGCGCGACATCGGACGAGGATGCCAAGCTCGCCGCGCGGGGGATTGCGGGGAACCAGCTGATCAAGTGCAGCTGGTACGGCGCCGATGCCTATTGGGGGCGCTTGCTGTCCGCGGCAGGGTCGAGCGGGGCGGACTTCGAGAGCGCGACGTCGTCGGTCAGCTACGGCGGAATTCGGGTCGCCGAGGGCGGAATTGAAGTAGAACATTTTCGCGAGGCAGTCGCGGCGCACATGGCGTTGCCGACGATCGACATCGTCGTCGATCTGGGACTGGGAACAGGAGCGAGCCGGGCGATCGGGGTCGACCTTGGCCCCGGCTACATCAAAGAAAATAGCCTGACCTCATGATCATGGCCCCCAACGAGACCGCCGCGCTGCTGATCCAGGCGCTGCCCTATATCCGCCGCTACGTCGGCAAGACGATGGTGGTGAAGGTCGGCGGGCTGCCGATGACCGACCCGGCGCGGGCGCGCAGCCTGGCGAAGGACGTGCTGCTGCTCCACTCGGTCGGGATCCGGCCGGTGCTGGTCCATGGCGGGGGGCCGCAGATCGATGCGCAAATGAAACGCGCCGGGCTGGTGCCCGAGTTTCGCGATGGCTTGCGCGTGACCGATGCCGAGACGCTCGACATCGTGCGGATGGTGCTGGTCGGCAAGATCAACCGCGAGCTGGTGTCGGCGGTCAATGTGCTTGAGCCGGTTGCGGTCGGGGTGGCGGGGGAGGACGGGCGGTTGCTCGAAGTCGAACAGGCTGATCCGGCGCTGGGGTTCGTCGGGCGGGTGACCAATGTCCGCGCGGGGCTGCTTCACGCGCTGCTCGACGACGGGCTGATCCCGATCGTGTCGACGGTCGGGGCGGATTCGGCGGGGCAGGCTTATAACGTCAATGCCGACGATGCCGCGCGTGCGATCGCGGTGGCGATGGGGGCAGAGAAGATTCTATATCTGACGGGGACGCCGGGTTTGCTCGCCGACCCCGCCGACCCGTCGAGCCTGATCGCCGAGCTGACCGCCGAAGAGGCGCGAGGCGCGGTTGCCGACGCGAGCGTGACGGGCGGGATGATTCCCAAGCTGATCGCCTGCGCCGAGGCGGTCGAGGGCGGGGTAGGGAGCGCGGTGATGCTCGACGGGCGGGCGGAGCACAGCTTGCTGATCGAGCTGTTCACCGACCAGGGCATCGGCACGATGGTGTGCGCGGCCGACACGGATCGGTGACCAAGCCGCAGCGCCAGCGATTGATCGCGGACTGGCTCCGCGCCGGCGCCGTTGGCAGCCAGGATGAGCTGGTCCTGCGGCTCGCTGCGGCGGGAGTTGCGGCGACCCAGGCGACGGTGTCGCGCGATCTGGAGGCGCTGGGCGCGGTCAAGGTGCGGCGCGGCTATGCGCTGCCCGGGCCGGACGACGGTACGGCAAGTCACGGCAGCCTGGCGCGAATAGTTGGCGAATGGGTGATCGAGATCGTCACGGCAGCCACGCTCCTGGTGCTTAGAACCCCGCCAGGATCGGCCAACCTGGTCGCCAACGCGATCGACAAGGCGGAGCTGGATGAGGTTGCCGGGACGATCGCGGGGGACGATACGATCTTTGTCGCGCTGGCGGATGGCGTGTCGCCAAGCGGGGCTGCAGAGATGTTTCAAGCGTTACGAGCGCATGGGTAATGGAGGAAGCAATGCGGCGATTGATGATGATGGTGACGATCGCGTCGCTGGCGGGATGCGGGCCGTCCGCACCGCCGACGCCCAAGCCCGAGATCAAGGTGCAGGGCGAGGCACAGAAGCAAATCGCGGCGGCGAACGAGCTGGACCGGACGATCGGGCTCAAGCGGGCAATCTATGATTCGGGCAATGTGTGCCACCGGATGATCGGGTCGCGTTTCCTGGTTAATTACAAAAATTTGGCAGCGTGGCAGGCCGATTGCGATGACGGGGTCAGCTGGGCGATCTTCATCGCGCCGGAAGGCAGCGTGCAAGTCCGGCGGTGTGCCGACGAGAAAGAGTTGAAACTGCCCGAATGCGCCGCGCCGACAGTCGACAAGGCGGCGGGGATACACAAGAAAACGGCGGGCACGAAGCCCGCCGCCTAGGATCATGTCACCGCCGCGTCAGTCGCATTTGCGGGTTTCGTTATAGTCGCCCGCGGCAGTCTTTTCCTTGACCGTGGTGCACTGCCCCTGACGTACCTCCTCGCGCCAGCCGCCGTCGGCGTTGGTCACGCGGTTGCCCTTGGGGACGCGCTTGCCGTCGCGCAGTTCGTAGTTGAAGTTCTTGGGCACCGACGGAGCGGGGCCGCTCGACTGGACAACCATGGTCATTGCGGCGTTGGCCGAGCCGGCCACGAACAGCGCCAGCACAGTCCCCGTCACCAACTTGATTCGACCAACAGTGCGCATCGCAATTCTCCTCGCTTCCCCGTCTATATAGTCAGGAGTGAACCGGTGATGAAGACGAGTCGTTGGAAAATTGCGACAGAACGGCGAAGTCGACGGCATTTTCGCAGCCGATGACGTCGATTTCGCCCGAGTGGACCCAGACATGGGCCTGCAAATCGCCATCGATCATCGCCGCGCCATAGGCGAGGTCGACCGGGAACCCGCGCCGCGCGAGCATGGTCGCGGCGGCTATGCCCTGCTCCATGCACAGCACGCGCCATGGCACGCGGCGGGCCCACGCCTCGACCGCGCGGACGACCGAAGCGATCGTCGCGGGGTCGGGCTCGGCGACCGCCTGGCGCGCGATGGCGTGCCGGACGACGTTGGCGAAGGGCTGGAGGCGGATCGCAATCGAGGCGCGAAGCACGGCGAATCCGGCCTCGGCAAGGAGCGCGGGGGGAGGCCGATTGACCTGAGGAAGGAAGGTCATGACGTGCCCTCGCGAACGAAGCGCATGAAGCGCAAGGCCCCGATCGCGCGGATGAGGTCGCGGCGGTAACGTTGGACCTGGTCTTCGCGGCCCCAGCCGTCGGTCGGCCAGTCGATCAGGTGAGTGCGCATCGCGGCGAGGTCGAACAGCGCGGCGGAATCGGGGTCGGCGCTGGCGCGGTCGATCTCGGCGATCAGCGAATCGCGTTCGAGCTCGATTCCGCGTCGCCAGTTCTGGCCCTGATAGCCGCGGCGGCGCTCGTCGAGCACGCGCGGCGGAACTCGCCCGCGGAGGAGCGAGCGAGCGAGTTGGCGCGGACGTCCGTCATGGAAATAATGGTCGGGGGGGAGGCGAAGGCAAAGCTCGATCAGGCGCCGCGATCCGGTCGGATCGACGGGGTCGAGGCCGTAGCGGGCGCGAATCCCGGCATTGGCGAGGCCGAGGTCGAAGAACCGAAGCTCGCGCAGGATCATGTCAGCGTCGTCGCTGGGGCTGAGGCGCGAGTCCTCGACCGCGTGCCGGATGCGATCGAGGGTTGCGCGGACGAGCGGATGATCGCGACGCAGGAAGCCAAGTGGGACGGACTGACGCGGGCCATGGCGCAGTCGGTCGAGTACGCGATGGAGGGGCAGCGGCATGGCCCAGCCGAACGACATGTCGGCGATCCCGCTCCACCGCGCGCTACTGTTTGCGCGATGGGCGCGCGCCTCGTGCCACCAGCGGACGAACTGGCCGGCAGCGACGAGCCCGGCGAGCCGCGAGCGGCCCTCATGACTGACGGTGAAATTGCCCGACAGGCCGGTCAGCAGCGTGGTTGCGCCCGCCGCTCTCGCCGCGTCGTACGTCGCTTCCAACCAGCCAAGGTTGCAAGCGTTGAGCAAGGGGCGCTGAGTAGTCGGCAGGAGCCGCTCCAGCGCGGCGATCGGCGGTTCGGCCGGACTGGTCGTGACGACGTGCTCGACACCGGCAAAACCGCGCACCGTTTCGGCGGCAACCAGAGCCTCGTCGACGAAGCGGTGCGTGTCGGCGGAGTCGGGACGATCGGCGGCGGCGGTGATGGCGACGAGGCGCTGACCCGACTGACGCTGGCGCGCCGCGCTTTCGACGACCAAGGAACTGTCGAGGCCGCCGCTCAACTGGGCCGCGACGACCGGCCCTTCGAGTGCGTCGCTGACGGCGCGGTCGAGTTCGCCACGCACCGCCGACCGGGCATCGTCGCGCGACAGGTCGAGCGGATCGAACGCTGGGGTCCACCAGGTGCGGGCGCTGACCTGGCCGGGGCGAATCGTGACGAACTGGCCCGGCTCGACCCTGCTTACCGAGGCGATGAAGCTGTTCGGTCCCGATTCATGCTCGATCGCGAGGTAGGAGACAATGCGCTCAAGATCGGCGTGGCGGGTGTTGATGGATGCGAGCGACAGAGGGAGCGACGCAAAGGCGACGCCGCGCGAGTCGGCGCGAAAATGCAGCGGGCGGTCGCCGAGATGGTCGCGGGCGAGGACCAGCTGGCTGCCGGCGGGATCCCATAGCGCGAAAGCAAAGCTGCCCTCGATGCGATCGAACAGCCCAAAACCCCAACGCCGCCATGCGCCGAGTAACAGCCGCGCGTCGCTGTGCCGGGAGTCGACTCCGAGTGCGGCCCCGAGGTCAGAGCGGTTGGACAGGCGCGAATCGGCCACGAGCGCCGCGCCCGTCTGATCGATCGCAAGCGCGATGTTGCCGTTCGCCGACAGAATAGGTCGCCGCTCACCGCATGAGTGAGCGACGGCCGATGCGTTGACATCTTGTGACCAACCGTCAGGTCCGGTCGCGGAGCCGGACGGCCACCTTCCTGATATGCTTATCGAAGGGTTCCGAAAGAGAGTCGCCGATCAGGACTTGCCGCTGGCACCCTCGCCGGAGCCCGTGGCACCGGACATGCGCGCGTTGCGAACGTCGATGCGCTTGAGCTTTGGGGCGTGCCAGGGCTGAACTGGCTGAGGATTACTATCGTTATGCATGACCTTCTCCGAATATTAAAATTAATTGCGATAATCACTAGTGTTGATCCGTCGTTAACAGACGCGTTCAGCGATGGCTAGGAGTTGTTGACAAAGGGGATTCCCAACAGGGGTAGTTTCTGATTCACGGTAGCTTTTGGGGAGGCAATCGTGCTTCGGGGTTTGATGAGGGACGAGGAATGGGCCTGCCTTGAACAGTCCAGCTGGCTGAAGCCGGTGTTCGGGGCGATCGATACGCTGCGCTGGCTTTCGCTGGCGCTGGTCGCGCTGGAAAATCCGTGCGATCTGCGCGTCAGTCCCACCGAGCAGGTGGACAATCTCGATCGTATCGCGGTTGCTGCCCAGCGCGTTGCGTACCGCCAGCAGTACCGCCGCAGCGAGG
>JANXUU010000028.1 GCA_025356055.1 Sphingomonas sp.
GCGAGTGGACGCGGGCGAACATCGCGGCGATGCGCACGCAACTGAAAGGGCTCGGCTTTGCCCTCGACTGGAGCCGCGAACTGGCGACCTGCGAGCCCGATTATTACGGGCATGAGCAGGCGCTATTCCTCGACCTGCTCGAGGCTGGCCTGGTCTATCGCAAGGAAAGCGAGGTCAATTGGGACCCGGTCGACGCGACCGTGCTGGCCAATGAACAGGTCATCGACGGGCGCGGCTGGCGGTCGGGCGCACTGGTCGAGCGGCGCAAGCTGAGCCAGTGGTTCCTGAAGATCACCGATTTCGCCGAGGAATTGCTCGACGGGCTGGGAACGCTCGACCAATGGCCCGACAAGGTCCGGCTGATGCAGGAGAACTGGATCGGCAAGAGCCAGGGGCTGAAATTCGCGTTCGAGCTGGCCGAACCCGAAGCCGGGATCAGCTCGGTCGAAGTGTTCACGACGCGGCCCGACACGATCTTCGGGGCTAGCTTTGTAGCGATTTCGGCGGGGCATCCGCTGGCGCAGGCGGTGGCCGAGCGGGACGGGGGGGCGAGCGCTTTCATCCTCGAGTGCAAGACCGGCGGGACGACCGCGGCCGAGATTGAAACGGCGGAAAAGCGCGGTTTCGACACGGGCCTGGAGGTGGTTCATCCGCTCGACCCGACCCGGCGGCTACCCGTCTGGATCGCCAATTTCGTGCTGATGGAATATGGCACCGGCGCACTGTTCGGGGTGCCCGCACACGACGCCCGCGACTTCGAATTTGCAAACAAATATGAACTTGAAATCCGCCGCGTGGTGATCCCGCAGGGCGGCGATCCCGACGCTTCGGTCGACGGGCCCGAGACGGGGTACGGGGTCGCAGTCCATTCCGGTTTCCTCGACGGACTATCGAGCGAGGAGGCCAAGGACGAGGTCATCCGCCGCGCCGAGGCTGGCGGATGGGGCGAAGGGACGACCCAATATCGGCTGCGCGACTGGGGCGTGTCGCGGCAACGCTATTGGGGGACGCCGATCCCGGTGATCCATTGTGCGGCCTGCGGACCGGTCGGGGTGCCACGCGACCAATTGCCGATCGTGTTGCCCGAGGATGTGACCTTCGATGTGCCGGGCAACCCGCTCGACCGCCACCCGACCTGGCGTCATACCGTCTGTCCTAAATGCGGCGGCAAGGCTCGGCGGGAGACCGACACGCTCGACACGTTCGTCAATTCGTCGTGGTATTTCATCCGCTTCGCCAGCCAGCCGGGCGATAAGCCGTTCGACCGGGCGGAGGCCGAACAATGGCTTCCGGTCGCGCAATATATCGGCGGGGTCGAACATGCGATCCTGCATCTGCTCTACGCGCGCTTCTGGACCCGGGCGCTTCAGAAGATCGGCAAGATCGGGATTGCCGAGCCGTTCAAGGGGCTGTTCACGCAGGGGATGGTGACGCACGAGACGTACAGGTCGCTCGACGGGCGCTGGCTCGGGCCGGACGAGGTCGACGATGCGCCGGGTGCGACGCTGATCGAGCGGGCGACGGGAACCGCGGTGGTCCGCGGCCGGATCGAGAAGATGTCCAAGTCGAAGAAGAATGTCATCGATCCCGAGCCAATCGTCGACCGCTATGGCGCGGACGCGGTGCGCTGGTTCATGCTGTCGGACTCGCCCCCCGAGCGCGATCTGGAATGGTCGGAAGCAAGCATCGAGGGAGCCGCAAGATTCGTGCAGCGGGTGTGGAAGCTCGTGCGCGGAGCACGCGAAGCGAGCGGCAGCGACGCGACGCAACAAGAACAAGCGAGCGGCAGCGACGCGACGCCAACAAGAGACTTGGCGGTCGACAGGAAACTGGCTCGCGCGACGGCAGCAATCGGCGCAGCGATCGACGGGCTGGCGTTCAACAAGGCGATCGCGGCGGTCTATGAGCTGGTCGGCGCGCTTGAGAAGGCCGCGCCCTCGATCAGTCGGGACGAAGCGGTGCGGGCGCTGGTCAAGCTGGTGTCGCCAATGGCTCCGCACCTCGCCGAAGAAAGCTGGGCAATGCTTGGCGGCGAGGGGATGGTCGCAGATGCGGCGTGGCCTGAGTTTGATCCGGCTCTGCTGGTCGACGACGAAGTGACCATCGCGGTTCAGGTCAACGGCAAGCTTCGTGACACGGTGACGGTCGCGCGTGGGATGGACAAGGACGCGCTCGAGGCAATCGCGTTGGGGCGCGACAAGATCGTTCGCCTGCTCGGCGGGGCGACTCCGCGTAAAGTGATTGTCGTTCCCGACCGGCTGGTCAATATCGTCGCGTGATGAATACAAAGCGCTCCGGCCATTTACTTTTGTTGGCTGCCCTGTCGCTGCCGCTCGGCAGCGGCGGGGACTTTGCTCGATGATCGGCCGGATGCCTCGCTGGTTTTTGTTGGCTGCCCTGTCGCTGCCGCTCGCCGGCGGCGAGGACTGTGCTCCATGATCGGTCGGATGCCTCGCTGGTTTTTGTTGGCCGCCCTGTCGCTGCCGCTCGCCGGCTGTGGCCTGCACCCCTTGTATGAGGGCGGCAGTTCCGGAATAGCAGCCACTGGGCTTCGCTCGATCGAAGTCGCGCCGATTCCTCAACGCAGTGGCTGGCTTACCCGCAACGCGCTGGTCGACCGGCTGGGCGGCGAGCATCCGGCAGGGCTTTATCGGCTCGAGGTCGAACTGGACGACACGCTGATCGGGTTCGGCATTCGCGGCGATGCGGCGGCTACCCGTGAGCGACGGACACTGCGCGCGCGCTATCGGCTGGTCGCACGAGCAAGCGGCGCGGTGCTGCTCGACGCCACCGCCGGATCGGATGCGGGGATCGACGTCGTCAGCTCCGAATATGCCACCGTCGTCGCCGAGCAAAGTGCCGCCGAGCGGCTGAGTCAGGTCGTCGCGGATCAGATTGTCGTTCGACTGGCGCGCTACATGACGGCCGCGCCGCGGCGCCCGTGAGGGTGCGATGAAGGCCAGCAAGGCAACGCTCCTCGCGAGCCTCGACCGGCCCAGCCCCGAGGTGCGGTTCTATTTATTCTACGGACCCGACGAGTCGGGATCGCACGCGCTGGCGCATCGGCTGCTCAAAAGCCTGGGCGCGGAGCGGTTCGTCGTGACGGCGGGCGCGGTCAGGGGCGATCCCGCACTACTCGCCGACGAAGCGAGCGCGATGGGGCTGTTCGGCGACAAGCGATTACTGTGGATCGACCCCGCCGGAGACGAGATTGCCGAGGGTGTCGCAGGACTGCTCAGCGCACCAGCAGTCGAAAGCGTCGCGATTGCGATTGCCGGGTCGCTGAAGAAGAGTTCGGCACTCCTCAAGCTGGCCGAGGCGGATCGCGGGGCTCTGGCGCATGCATCCTATCTCCCCGAGGGGCGCGACGCCGACCGGATGGTGGTCGATCTAGCGCGCGCGGAAGGATTGCGGGTGAATGGCGAACTGGCGTCGCGAATCGCGGCGTCGGCCGGCGCCAACCAGGCTATCATTGCCTCGGAAATGGCGAAATATGCGCTATACTTGGGAGCGAGCGCGGAGGCGGTGCGCGACCTTGATCCGGAGACGATCGAGTGGCTCGGCGCGGACAGCAGCGAGGGAGATTGGCAGCGGATCGGAGATCTGGCGCTTGATGGTCGGCTGGCGGAACTTGGCGACGCGCTGCAGAGGCTTTCGCCGGGGGCGACGGAAGTCGTGCCAATCGTGCGGGCATTGCAGCGGCGGGTGCTTCAACTGGCTCCTCTGCGGGCGCGGATCGAGCAGGGCGAGCGCGTTGACAGCATTTTGACGTCAATGGGCAAGGCATTGTTCTGGAGAGATAAAGCGATTCTTGCGCGGTTATTGTCGCAGTGGAGCGCGGCACGTTTGGCGCAGGTTGCGGAGCGGATAAGCGGACTGGAGCGACGACTGATGCTGAGCCCGGCTCCGGCTGAAGCCGCGCTTGGCGAGGAGCTGCTGGCAATTGCCCGCGCATCGCGGAGGTAGGTTTACAAATCGGCTGTTCTCGGGCCGCACCCCCCATCCCGCCAGCTACCCGGACGGACCAAGCCGGGAGGACGCGAGGCCAAGTTCGATACTCGCAGAAACGCCCTAGATCGGTTCGCCCGAGAGGCGCTGACAGATCATGTCGAGCTGGTCGAGAGTTGAGTAGGCGAGGCTGACGGTGCCCGCGGCACCTGAATGGGCGACCTTGACCTTGAGGCCGAGCAGGTCGCCCAGTTGTCGCTCAAGCGCGACTAGGTCGGCGTCGACCGGCTTGGCAACGCGGCCCGCGGCAGGCGTGCGCGTTGACGCTGGTTTGGCGGCACGCGCACGTTCCTCGACCTGACGGACAGTAAGACCCTGTGTAACAATGTCTTTTGCTATGGCGGAGGCATCAGGCGTGCCAATGATGGCGCGCGCATGACCCATGCTGATGGCGCCGCTGACGAGCAGTTCGCGGACGTCCGCGGGAAGGTCGAGCAGGCGGAGCAAATTAGCGACGTGGCTGCGCGATTTTGCGACGAGCTTGCCGAGTTGATCCTGGGTGTGGCCGTGGCGGGCGATCAATTTGGCGTAGCCTTCGGCTTCCTCGATCGCATTCAGATCCTCGCGCTGGATATTCTCGATCAGCGCGATTTCGGCCGACGAGGCATCGTCGATTGTCATGATCATCGCGGGGATGCTGTGAAGCTGCGCCTGCTGCGCCGCGCGCCAGCGGCGTTCACCGGCGATCAGCTGGTAGCCACCGTCGACAGGGCGGACGAGGATCGGCGAGATGACTCCGCGTTCCCGAATGGATTCGGTCAGGTCGTCGATTGCCGCCACATCGAAATGTGCGCGCGGCTGGTTAGGATTCGGATAAATCAATCCAACGCTGATCTCACGAACCGTTGCCGAACTGGGCTGCGATGGATGATCGGGGACCGGCCTAACAACTTCGCCAAGCAACGCCGACAGCCCGCGACCAAGGCCTGGACGACGGCTCATGCGGCTTCTGCCGTCCCGCGATTGAGGCGGCCGATTACTTCTCGAGCCAGTCTCACATAAGCCTCCGATCCGGGGCATTTGAGGTCGTAGATAAGCGCTGGTAGGCCGTGACTTGGTGCCTCCGACAAACGTACGTTGCGCGGAATGACGGTCTCGAACACCGCAACGCCAAGGCAAGCGCGGACGTCCTCCGCGACGGCCTGAGAGAGGTTGTTGCGGCGGTCGTACATGGTCAATGCGACCCCTAGGATTGCGAGCGAAGGATTAAAGGCCAGGCGAAGTCTCTCGACCGTCTGAAGAAGTTGGCTAAGGCCCTCGAGCGCAAAAAACTCACACTGGAGTGGGATAAGCAATTGTTGAGCCGCCACTAAGGCGTTGACAGTCAGCAGTCCAAGTGAAGGGGGGCAGTCGATCAAGCAAATGTCCCAACGGCCTGGCAGCACTGCGGCGAACGCGCGCGTAAGGCGATGGGTACGATTGTCCATCGTGACAAGCTCGATTTCGGCGCCCGAGAGATCAACCGTTGCCGGTAAAAGATCGAGACGGGGAACCCTGGTAGCAATCACCGAGTCAGCGATGGTCGTTTCGCCCATCAATACATCGTAGCTCGAGTGGGCGCGCGCCGACTGCGGGACGCCCAGGCCGGTCGAGGCATTTCCCTGTGGATCCAGGTCGGCGAGAAGCACTTTCCAGCCAATGGCGGCAAGCGCGGTGGCTAGGTTGATTGCGGTCGTCGTCTTGCCAACCCCACCCTTCTGGTTGGCGATTGCAATTTGAATCATCGCGTTCCCCTCGGCTGCACACCGGTAGCGAGCAGGATCGACGCGGCCTCGTCGGTCAGGCTCGGTTCCAGTCGATAGGTACCCTGCCACGCGATACGAACATCATCCAGTTCCTTCTGCGCTGTACGACCCTTGGGGAGGATCCAGACGGTCTTCGAATGGGACAAATGGCGTGTCATCGCGAGCATTTCAGTTGCGGGTGCGACTGCCCGACCGGTGATGTTGTCAAACTTCGCGCTCACCGCCGTAGCCTTGCCGTGGATGATGGTGACGTTATCGAGAGAAAGGTGGCTCTTTACAACATGAAGGAACTTGGTGCGCAAGCGGCGCGGTTCGACGAGGGTGACGGGGTCACCAGTGACAATGGCGATGACCACGCCCGGGAGACCGGCCCCGGAGCCGATGTCGATACAGCTTCCCGGTCTCAAAAGGCGGATCAGTTGAGCCGAGTCGAGCAGATGCCGTTGCCAGAGGTTTCCGAGAGTTGATGCCGCTATCAGATTCTGTTTGCTCGATTCTTCGACTAGGATAGCGGCGTAGGCTTCCAACTTGTCGAACGTTTCACGTGAAACACTTCGTCCGCAAACCTTTATCAGTTCCTCGATCATGCGGCTGCGCGGACAAGCGCGAAGTGGAGCGCGGACAAGGCGGCCGGGGTGATTCCGCGCACCCGACCGGCCTGTGCCAATGTTCCCGGCTGTGCGGACGTGAAACGCTCGACCATCTCGGTGGAAAGACCTGGGACGCTCGAAAAACAAAAATTCGCTGAAATCTTGACGTTTCGATCTACATCTAAAGCCGCCCATTCACGTCTCTGGCGGTGCAGATACGGGGCGTATTCTGCGTCCGCGATGACCTCTTCCAACGCGGATCCGCTGCTGTCCAATTGCGCGATCACCGAGTCGCGATATTCGGGGCAGAGCATCCACTCACGCAGCGTCCGCCGAGTCGGCCGCCCCTCGTCGAGCAACTCCCTGTCGCGCGTGCTTCGGTCGAGGAGCTCTGAAGCGATGTCCAACGCTACTCTATGATTTTCAATCGACTCGCGCCGTTCGCTGCCGACGCATTCGGCGTCGATTGCCTGCTTGCCAAGGCGAGTGGAGGCGTTGTCAGCGCGAAGGTGCAGCCGAAACTCGGCGCGGGCCGTCATCATGCGATAGGGTTCAGTGACACCATGAACCGTCAGGTCGTCAATCATGACGCCAATGTAACTCGACGCGCGATCAAAGGTGACTGTCGCCAAGCCAAGCGCGTGTGCCGCGGCGTTAAGACCAGCGACGACCCCTTGGGCTGCCGCCTCTTCGTAGCCAGTTGTGCCATTGATCTGACCGGCGAGAAACAAGCCGGATATGTGACCGTGTGCGAGCTGCGAATCGAGCCGGCGCGGATCAAGGAAAGCATATTCGACTGCGTAGCCGGGCTGAAAAATTGCGGCACGTTCAAGGCCGGGAATAGTCCGGACGAATTGCGCCTGCACATCGGCGGGGAGCGAAGTCGAGATGCCGTTAGGATACACGAGGTGGGTACCGAGGCCCTCAGGCTCAAGGAAAATCTGATGACCGTCGCGGTCGGCGAAGCGTTTGACCTTATCCTCGATCGAGGGACAATAACGCGGCCCGCGACCCTCGATTGCCCCCGAGAACAGCGGAGATCGGTCGAGATTGGCTGTGATGATGTCGTGCGTTCGCTCTGTCGTGCGAGTGATTGCGCAATCGACTTGGGGAAGGCGGGTGAGAGGTGGGAGGGCAGACATCGACCAACTGGATCGTTCTGACGGTTGCGCTCCGAGCCTTGCCCAGTCGATAGTCCGTCCGTCGAGGCGGGGCGGAGTGCCGGTCTTGAGGCGGCCCTCCGCGAGACCGAGTTCTTCAACCTGCTCGGCAAGACCCAGCGACGAGCGCTCCCCGGCGCGACCGCCCGGTCGTTGTCCAAGTCCGCAAAAAAGCTTTGCCCCGAGAAACGTCCCGGTCGAGACCACTAGGGCCCGGCAATCGATCGAATTACCACTCGCAAGATCGACTCCGGTTAGTGTTTCGCCTGTCAGTCGGAGCCGGGCAACTTCGCCTTGAATCACAGTGACGTCGGCGTTGGCAATCATCGTGGCGATGGCAAAGCGGTAAAAGCGGCGGTCGGCCTGTATCCTCGGCCCGTGTACGGCGCTACCTTTGCTGCGGTTGAGCATCCGACGGTGAATTGTCGCCGCGTCTGCCGCGCGAGCCATCAGGCCGTCGAAGACGTCTAGCTCGCGGACGAGATGTCCCTTCCCAACGCCGCCGATCGAAGGATTGCAGGAAAGTTGACCGAGATTCGTCGACGAGAATGTGACCATTCCGACGCGCGCGCCACGCCTTGCAGCCGCAGCCGCAGCCTCGCAGCCGGCGTGGCCCCCACCGAGAATAAGCACGTCGAACATCGGACGGGTCTAGGACGCGGTCATGATTGCCGCAAGAACACAGGACCGCCCATCTCCTGAGTACGCAAATCCCTTTACCGCAAACAAGAGTGTTCCACGTGAAACATGCTCTATTTGCCGAGGCAGAAGCGGGAGAAGAGGGCGTCGATAGCATCTTCAACTCCCGCGCGGCCAGTCAAGCGATCAAAGGCAACGCGCGATGAACGAAGCGATTCGGCGAGAAGGAGCAGATCGGTAGAGGCGGTTCGCAGTTGATCTGCCGCGTCAGCTACCGCAGTCGCTTGCCGGCGATTGAGAGAAACCTCGCCCTCCGCCGGGAAAAGCGAAGCTGCCACAGTTCCCAGCATGCCGAGCAATTGCGGGATGCCAGCCCCGGTGAGTGCAGAGACCGATAAAGCACCTTTGACAACTGGTTCGCCTAAATCGGACTTTGTAGCGATGAGGAGAAGGTGGGGATGTGTCGGCGCATCGGCGAGATCGCCCAGCCACAACAGAATTTCCGCCCGCTTGGCCTCGGAGCGCGCGCGCGCAACACCAATCGTTTCCACAGCATCAGTGGTCTCCCGCAGGCCCGCAGTGTCGATCAGGACAACCGGGACGCCTTCGATTGCGAGCGGGACTTCGATTGAATCGCGCGTGGTTCCGGGAATATCGGTGACGATCGCTCGATCAGCTCCCGCGAGTGCGTTGACCAGACTAGATTTGCCCGCATTGGGAGGGCCGGCGATGACGACGCGAATACCGTCTTTGAGACGTTCCGTACGAGGGCGAGCGAGCCAGGTGTCAAGCTCGGTGGCGAGCGCGAGCGCGTCGCGGCAAAGCGCGCTGGTGTCGGTCGCGGTCTCGTCCTCGTCGCCGACATAATCGATCGCGGCCTCTGCGCGCGCAGACAAGTCGAGAATTCGTGACTGCCAAATGTCGACTTGGCAGGAAAGCAATCCTCCAGCGAACGCGAGCGCGGCCTGACGCTGCGATTCGGTCTCGGCCTCGAGCAGGTCTGCAAGGCCTTCGGCTTGGATCATGTCGATGCGGCCATTGACGAGCGCGCGGCGAGTAAACTCGCCGGGTTCAGCCTGCCGAAGGCCCAGTGACGTCAAGGCGTCGAGAATTGCGGCGACTACAGCGCGACCACCATGACATTGATATTCCACGATATCCTCGCCCGTGGCGCTGCGCGGAGCATCGAAGCAGAGGATCATCACGGAGTCGAGTTCGGTTCTGGAACGAGGATCGTAAAGGGTCCGAAGCGTTGCCTCGCGGGGAGGAGGGAGCGAGCCGGCGAGCGCATTGGCTGCCGCCTTGGCCCCCGGGCCGCTGGTACGGATGACAGCGATTGCGGCCGGCGGGCGACCGCTGCTGAGCGCGGCGATAGTGTCGCTGAATCCCATATCAAGTCAGGTACGCGGCAATTTCATGCCAGCCTTCGCAGATCGTCTTGCGCGCCACGTAGAGATTCACCGCCAAGCCGACCCAAGCGACCGAACGGAAGCGCCCGATGTCGATCAGGGCAAGCTCGGCCGGCGCGGTCGGCGCGGTCGGCGCCGAGGGAGGTGAGCAGCATCGCGATGTCCATGGTAATGCCATGCCCAGCCGCGGGCGCTCCCGCAAGCGGGCATGGAGCGTCTAGGCGAACAAGCTGGTGATGCCCTTGATGTGCGCGTCGCCGACCCAGCCGTCGTGGATCATGTTCCCGGCGACCCACAGGATGACGACGAAGCCGATCCAGCTGATCCAGTGATAGCGCTGGACGAGGCGAGCAACGAGGTTGGCGGCGAGGCCCATCAGGAGGACCGAGAAGGTCAGGCCGATAAACAATAATGCGGGATTGTCGCGGGCGATCGACGCGACGAGGAGGACATTGTCGAGGCTCATCGACAAATCGGCAAGGGTGACCTGGATCGCAGCCTTGAGGAAGGATTTTGAGGCGGACGGGCCTTCGACCGCAACGGTGTCGGGATCGTCGGCGATGACGACTTTCTTCGCCGGGCGGAGTTCGCGCCACATGTTGTAGGCGACCCACAACAGGAGGAGGCCGCCCGCGAAGAGGAGCCCGGTGATCTTGAGCAATTGCGTCGCGACCAGCGCGAAACCGATCAGGAAGACCAGCGCGATCGACACGCCGAGGAGAAGGACCTTGCGGCGCTGCTTGTCGGGCAAGCCCGAGGCGATGGTGCCCATGATGACGACATTGTCGCCGGCCATGGTGAGGTCGCCAAGGATGATCTGGCCGAGGCTGGCGAGCCCGGTGGGGGTCAGCGCCGAGGCGAAGTTGAGGGTCGGAATCATCGCCGGGCCTTAACGCTAAACCGGCCCACCGACACGCATGAAGCGTGCCGGAAGTGCCGACTCCGCTCTACTGGTTCATCGAAGCGAAGAAATCCTCGTTCGACTTGGCGTCCTTCATCTTGTCGAGGAGGAACTGCATCGCGTCTATCGTGCCCATCTGCATGAGGATGCGGCGCAGGACCCACATCTTCGAGAGCGTCGACTGGTCGACGAGCAGCTCTTCCTTGCGAGTGCCTGACTTGCCGACGTCGAGCGACGGGAAGATCCGCTTGTCCGACACCTTGCGGTCGAGGACGATTTCCGAGTTGCCGGTGCCCTTGAATTCTTCGAAAATGACCTCGTCCATCTTGGAGCCCGTGTCGATCAGCGCGGTGGCGATGATCGACAGCGATCCGCCTTCCTCGATGTTGCGCGCGGCGCCGAAGAAGCGCTTGGGACGCTGGAGCGCATTGGCGTCGACGCCGCCCGTGAGGACCTTGCCCGACGAGGGGACGACGGTGTTGTAGGCACGGCCGAGGCGCGTGATCGAATCGAGCAGGATGACGACATCCTTCTTGTGCTCGACGAGGCGCTTGGCCTTTTCGATGACCATTTCGGCGACCTGGACGTGGCGCGACGCGGGCTCGTCGAAGGTCGAGGAAATGACTTCGCCCTTCACGCTGCGCTGCATGTCGGTAACTTCCTCGGGACGCTCGTCGATCAGCAGGACGATCAGGAACACCTCGGGATGGTTGTCGGTAATCGCCTTTGCGATATTCTGCAGCAGCACCGTTTTACCGGTGCGTGGCGGGGCGACGATCAGCGCGCGCTGGCCCTTGCCCTGCGGACTGACGATATCGATCACCCGCGCCGACTTGTCCTTGACGGTCGGGTCGAGCGTATCAAGGCGCAGCTTGCTGTTGGGATAGAGGGGAGTGAGATTGTCGAAGTTGACGCGATGGCGAACCGCGTCGGGCTCATCGAAATTAATCTGGGTGATGCGGGTCAGCGCGAAATAGCGCTCGCCATCCTTCGGCCCACGGATCTCGCCTTCAATCGTATCGCCGGTGCGCAGGGCAAAGCGGCGAACGAGTTGGGGAACGACATAGATATCGTCGGGGCCGGCGAGGTAATTAGCCTCGGGGCTGCGCAGGAAACCGAAGCCGTCGTTAAGGACTTCGATCGTGCCCATGCCCATGATCTCGGCGCCCGATTCGGCGCGGACCTTGAGGATTGAGAACATGAGGTCCTGCTTGCGAAGCGTCGAAGCGCCCTCGATGCCCATCTCTTCGGCCATCGCGACCAGTTCGGCGGGGGTATTTTTCTTTAAATCTTTAAGATGCATGTCGGGCTCGTGGATGAGAGCGAAAGGAAAATTCGTCGCGCGACAGGACGCCGCTCGGAATGGGGCACGCACCGACGAAGGGGAAAAAGGCCGGCGCAGCCGTCTGGAGACGAGCGTTAGGTCTCGGCTTGCTTCAAGTCAATATGGGGCAGAGGATCGAGAATCCAGATTCCCAGTCCTAAAACCGCTTCACGCCCTCGTCGTCGTATCGCCTAGAACGGCTTCACGATCACCAGCACCACGATCAGCGCGGTGGCGATTCCGGGGACCTCGTTCATGATGCGCAGCGTGCGATTGGCGAGCGGGCGCTTGCCGTTCGCCAGCGTGCGACCATAGCTGCCGAGCCAGCCCTGATAGCCCGTCAGCAACACGACCAGCAACAGCTTGGCATCGAACCAGTGCTGGCCGAACGCGCCGATATGGAAGGCGAGAATCAGGCCGAGCAGCCAGACGATGACCATCGCCGGGGTAAGGATGATCGCACGGGTGCGGGCCTCGCGCTCGATCCAGGCGCGGTCCTCGACTGACCCCGGGCTGGTGGCATGGTGGTAAACGTAAAAGCGGGGCAGCAGGAACAGCCCGGCCATCCAGAAGATGACGAAGGTAACGTGGGCCGCCTTTACCCAAGGGTAAGCGTTGCCGAGGAAACCGATCCAATTGCTCATACGGGAGCCTTTAGCAGCGCGACGAGCTGTTCGACATGGGTGATCGGCGTGTCCTGCTGAATTCCGTGACCAAGGTTGAAAATGTGCGGCCGGGTCGGGAAGGCAGCGCGGATGCGCCCGACCGCGGCGCGCAGCGTGTTCCCCCCGGCAATCAGCGCAAGCGGGTCAATATTGCCTTGGACCGGGAGGCTTTTAGGGAGTTCGGCGTCGGCCCAGGCGGGGTCGACGGTCTCGTCGAGGCCGATCGCATCGATCCCGGTAAGGCGGGCGTAGGCGGCTAATTTGCCGCCGGCGCCCTTGGGGAAACCGATGATCGGGATATGCGGATGGCGTGCCTTCAGTGCCGCAATCAGCCGCGCGGTGGGGGCAATTACCCAGCGCTCGAATTCGGACGGGGCGAGGCTGCCCGACCAGCTGTCGAACAATTGGAGCGCATCGACCCCGGCCTCGACCTGCCCCGAGAGGTAGGTCAGCGTGACCTCCTCGATCCGCTCGATAATCGCCTGGAACCGAGTGGGATCGGAATAAGCGAGGCGACGGGTATCGGACTGCTCCCGGCTGCCTTGCCCTGCGACCATGTAGGTTGCCACCGTCCATGGACTTCCGGCGAACCCCAGAAATGTCGTCTCAGGCGACAACAAAGCCTTTACCCGTCTCACGGTGGCATAAATCGGCGCGAGGCGCTCCATGGCCGGCTGGAGGCCCTCCACCGCGGCATTCATCAGCGGGGGCGACAGCCGCGGTCCTTCACCGGCGACGAATTCGAGATGCTGGCCGATTGCGTGGGGCACGATGAGGATGTCGCTGAACAGGATCGCGGCGTCGAAGGCGAAGCGGCGCAGCGGCTGAAGGGTGACTTCGGCGGCGGCTTCTGGGTCATAGGCCAGCCCAAGGAAGCCGTCTTTCGTGGCCCTGAGCGCGCGATACTCCGGCAGATACCGCCCCGCCTGGCGCATCATCCATAGCGGCGGGGGATCGCGACGCTCGCCCCTGAGCACGGCGAGCAGCGGCTTGTCGGCAGTTTTGGCGTGGGTATTCAGGTCGGGCGAGCTCGCCACTTATCTTCCTAACTTATAGATTCTTTAAGAATAGAATGAAGCAGTAGATGGTCGCTGGGTCGCGGGGTTTAGGGCTGCGTCCCGGCTTTGCCAACAGGCGGCTGGGAGGAACGACTCATGGAGTCGGCGCGAGTCGTCAAGGTCCGTCCCCGCTATCCACAGCGTGGTGGTCAAGCGACACGGGCTGTGGACGGGGGTGGGGGCCAGGGTCGCGCGAAACGGGACGAACCGCCGGTCTTTTTCCGCCCCCGCTGCTGGGCTACGGAACATCATGAGTTTATCCACAAGCGTGTACCGGACCTTGGCCCGATGACCGTCCTCGCCTCGGGAAGCGCGATTCGGCGGGCGCTGCTCAAGGGGGTCGGGCTCGAATTTAAGGTCGAGCAGCCGGAAGTCGATGAGAATGCGCTCAAGCAGGATTTCGCCGGGACGACCGAAGCGCTGGCGACGATGCTCGCCGCAGCCAAGGCGGTCGAGGTCGGCGAACGATTCCCCGGGGAATGGGTGATCGGCAGCGATTCGATCGCCGAATGTCGCGGTCGCCGATTCGACAAACCGCGCGATCGTGCCGAGGCGGCCGAGCATCTGCGCTTCTTTTCGGGAAAAGCGCTGTGCCTGATCAGCGCGGTGGTGCTGGCACGCGCGGGAGTCGCCGAGTGGGAGCATGTCGAGCGCGCCCGGTTGTGGGTGCGGCGCTTGTCCGAGGCCTTCATCGAGGAATATCTCGCCGCCGAATGGCCCGGCGTTGCCGGCTGCGTCGGCGTGTTCCGCATGGAGGGACGCGGAGCGACGCTGTTCGAGGCGGTCGAGGGGAGCCATTTCACCGTCCTCGGGCTGCCGCTGCTACCCTTGCTGGGCGCGCTTCGGGAGCGCGGTGAGATGACGTCATGACGCGCCTCTATGCCGAGGTCATCGGCGATCCGATCGGCCATTCCAAGTCGCCGTTGATTCACAATTTCTGGCTCGGGAAGCTGGGGATCGACGCTGAGTATCGGACTGAGAGAGTCACCTTGGATACTCTCCACGACTATCTTGCCAAGCGTCGCCGCGATCCGGCTTGGCGCGGGTGCAACGTGACGATGCCGCTCAAACAATATGTTGCGCCGCTGGTCGACGCGGTCGATCCACTCGCCGCGCGGATCGGTGCGATCAACACGATCGTCGCGGGTCGCGACGGATTAAGCGGATGCAACAGTGATGTCGCTGGGTTCATCGAGCCACTGGCCGAATTGGCGGGCAAAGGCGGCCAAGCTGCGCTTTATGGCACTGGCGGCGCGGCGCGCGCGATCGCGGTCGCGCTGGCCGATGCCGGTTTTCGAATCGTCATTCACGGCCGCACTGCCGAGCGTGCTCACGTTCTGGCCGCAATGATCGGTTCCGGGATCGGGGCGGCGGGCATGTCCGATCCAACTTTTCTTGGTGTTGCAAATTCGTCCTCATGCCTGATCGTCAATGCCACCTCGCTGGGCATGATCGGTCAACCGCCGCTGCCGATCTCGCTTGCGGCGCTCCCGCCCACGACATTCGTTTACGATATCGTCACGTCGCCACGCGACACTCCTTTGCTTATCGACGCGAGGGCAAGGGGAATGTGCAGCTTCGACGGGCTGCAGATGCTGATCGGCCAGGCGGCGGTCGCGTTCGGACAGTTTTTCGGCGAGCATGCCCCACGCGAATGCGACGCCGAACTGCGCGAAAGGCTGATGGCGTGACTCTCAAGCTCGCTCTGACGGGGTCGATCGGGATGGGCAAGTCGACCGTCGCGGCGATGTTTGTCGACGCGGGCATCCCGCTATTCGACGCCGATGCCGAAGTGCGCCGGCTGCAGTCCGACGGCGGTCCGCTGGTCGAGGCGATCGGCGCGCGATTTCCCGCCGTAATGGTCAATGGCGTCATCGATCGCGACCGGCTCGGCGCAGAAGTACTCGGCAACCGCGACGCGCTTGCTGCGCTCGAGGTGATAGTTCACCCCGCAGTTCTTACCGCACGTGCGCGATTCGTCGAAGCGCATCACGGCGCGCAAGCCTTATTGTTCGACATCCCCTTGCTGTTCGAAACCCATGGCGAAAGTGCGTTCGACATTCTGATCGTCGTCTCCGCCACCGACGTCATCCAGCGTAAGCGCGTGCTCGCTCGCGCCGGAATGAATCGCGACAAATTCACTGCGATCATGGCGCGCCAAATGCCCAACGAGGAGAAGCGTCAGCGCGCCGATTTCGTCGTCGATACCAGCGGCAGCCTTGACGAAACCCGCGCCGAAGTGATGCGCATCCTTGCTTGTCTCGGGCTGCCAACGGGTCGATAAGAACGTCATGCGCGAAATAGTGTTCGACACGGAAACGACCGGCCTCAACCCGGCGGGGGGCGACCGCATCGTCGAAATCGGCTGCGTCGAAATGTTCAACCGGGTCGAGACCGGACGCGAATATCACGCTTACTTCCATCCCGAACGGCCGATGCCAAGCGAGGCCGAGGCGGTCCACGGCCTGTCCGACCGCTTCCTCAGCGACAAGCCCTTGTTCCGCGACAAGGCGCAGGAATTGATCGACTTTCTCGGTGACGCACCGCTCGTCGCGCACAATGCCGGGTTCGACTTCGGGTTCCTCAACCGCGAGCTCGAGCGGTGTGGGCGCAACCCGATATGCCTGAGCCGGATGGTATGCACCCTGGTTCTCGCGCGAACTCGCCACCCCGGCGCCAAGCATAGCCTCGACGCCCTGTGCAGCCGCTTCGGGGTCGATCGCAGCCAGCGGGTCAAACATGGCGCGCTGCTCGACGCGCAATTGCTCGTCCAGGTTTATATCGAGCTGACCGGCGGCCGACAGATCGGTCTCGGCCTCATCACCGACGTTTCTTCGACGGCCGGATGGGCGCCTACCGCACCGATCGACCGCCCTGTCCGCGAGGCTCGACCTCATTTTGCGAGCGATGAAGAAATCGCCCGTCATCGTGCGTTCATTGCTCGGCTTAAGCAGCCGTTGTGGGAGCGTTTCCTGCCGGCGGCATGATCCGTCGGTGACGTAGGAGAGTGAATTTGGATATCAGGGTTTCGGGACACCAGGTCGATACCGGTGAGGCATTGCGCACGCACGTCAGCGAACGGATTGGCGCCATCACCGACAAGTATTTCTCGCGCGCAGTCGCTGCCAACGTCACCTTTGGGCGCGGGCCGTATGACGATTTTACGTGCGATATCGTCTCGCCGGTGTCGCAGGGCGTCGTGCTCAAGGCGTCTAATCGCGCCAATGACGCGCATGTCGCGTTCGAAGGCGCGGCGGACAAGATCGAGAAGCAATTGCGTCGCTATGTGAAGCGGTTGCGCGAACGCCGCGGGCAGGCAGTCGAAAGCAATGGTGACGAAATTCCCGCGATCCAGGCCAACGCCGGCTACACCATCTTCGCCGCGCCCAAGGACGAAGAGAGCGAAATTCCCGACAGCCCGCCGATCGTCGCCGAGACTCGCGTGGACATTCCGGAGGCGAGCGTCGGCGACGCCGCGATGATGCTTGACCTGCGCAACACAAATGCGCTGATGTTCAAGAACGCCAAGACCGGCGACTACAACATGATCTATCGTCGGGACGACGGGACGATCGGGTGGGTTGAGCCCGGCGGGTCCTGACAACCGTTGTGCAGCGGTCTATCGCGCTGTCCTCGGGAAGGGCGACGGGCCTGTCACCAAGTCACGAAGTTCCGGCCGATGCAGCTTTCCACTCTCCTCGATTTCGACTCGATCCGCATTGGGGTTGCAGCGCGCACCAAGCGCGGACTGCTCAACCAGCTCGGGCTCGATGTGGCGCATCGGCTAGCGGTCGATCCAGACGCGATCCAGCAGTGCCTCGCGTCACGCGAACGGCTCGGATCGACCGGATTTGGCAATGGGGTGGCGATCCCCCACGGTAAACTGGCGGGCCTCACCGGGGTCTATGCGATGGTCGCACGGCTCGCCGAGCCGATCGACTATAAGTCGGTTGACGAAGCCCCGGTCGACATCGTCTTCCTGATGCTGTCGCCGCCCGATTCCGGGGCCGATCATCTCAAAGCGCTCGCCGCGATCAGTCGCGTGGCGCGCAATTCCGCCACTCTCGAGAAATTGCGCGGGGCACGAAGCCGCGATGCGTTCGCCGCGGTGTTGATGGGCGCCGATGAGCGCGACGTCGCTTGAGTCTGCCCATGGAAGAGGCGCGGCTGGCGGCGGCGGTCGAGGCATCGGCGCTGATTCGAATCGCTCAGGCGCAGGGCGGGTTCGGGGCGGTTCTTCACAAAGGGGACGCCGAGCGCGGGGCGCTGCTGATCGTGGTGCTCGAGCGCGGAGTGTTGCATACGATGCTGGCACGGCAGTTCGACGGTGTTCGCTATGCCTGGGCACCGCTGCCAGTCGATGTCGCCGATTCGGCCAACGCCCAATTGTTCCTCGAAAAACGCAAGCGCAACGACCCCGATGAATGGCAAATCGAACTGGACATCCCGTCAGCGCAACGACTCGTCGCCGAAGTGACCTCGATGGGTTGAACGCTTTGTCTGGATGATGAACGGACGATGACAGTTACCGAGCGGGGGGCATTCTGCGGCTAATCGGGCCGGGAATGCCACGCAGACGGGGATTGGATCCGAGGGAAAGAAAAGGGCGTCTATCGCCTCGTTCCTCGCCGCTGATCACCGCATAGTGAATGGTTTGAATGTCCGTGTCGTTTCGCACCGCCTTGCTGGTGCTGGCCGCTTTGGCCTCTTCCTCGGTCGCTCCGGCGCAGGTCGTTCCAGCCTCGCTTATTGCAGCGTCGCTGAGCCGGTATGAGCCGAACAGGGCCTCCAATGAGCTTCCGAAAATGATCGCCCCGGTGTCGATCGAAGCGCTGCCGGAAGCGCAGCCGCTGCTCAGCAACAGCCTGGATATTGGATCGATCGACAGCAATATTGCCGATGACAACAAGCCGGTTTCCGGTGAGACTCTGGCGGCAGTGGTGTCGCGCCTCAAGAGCGTCACTCCCGGCAGCAGCGAGATCGAGTGCCTTGCGGGCGCGATCTATTTCGAATCGAAGAGCGAACCGCTCGCCGGCCAGCTGGCTGTCGGCGAAGTCATCGCCAACCGCGCCAAGTCGGGCCGCTTCGCCTCGACCTATTGCGGGGTCGTGTTTCAGCGCGGCCAGTTCAGTTTCGTGCGCGGTCACGCCATGCCGGGCATCGCCCGCTCGGGCGCGCAGTGGAAGACTGCCGTCGCCGTCGCTCAGATCGTCGACAGCAAGCTCAAATCGTCGAGCGCCCCGCGTGCGTTGTTCTTCCACGCCAGGCGGGTCTCGCCGGCATGGCACGCGACCCGCGTCGCGACGATCGGGAACCATATCTTTTACCGCTGATAATAGCGGAGACAGCGTCTCTGGGAGGGGACGAGCGGGGACCGGCGGCTGCTAGCTTCCGGTCCCGCTTTGTTCTAGCGTGGCGCAATGGCGACCGCTCCGATTCCTGATTGCTTCGCCGACGCCCCTCCGATCGCGGGCGAAGTGGCGCGTGGCGTGACCCGGCTGTTCTGCCGCCGCGACCTGTTCGCGATGTGCGAAGTGCCCTTGCCCAACGGTCGCCGCGCAGACCTGATGGCGATCGACGGCAAGGGCCTCCTGACAATCGTCGAGATCAAGGTCGCCAAGGCCGACCTGCTCGGTGATGGCAAATGGCGTGACTATCTCGATTATTGCGATCATTTCTTCTGGGCGGTGCCCGCCGCGCTCGCGCACCACACCGAAGCGGTCGAATTCCTGCCCGACGAAGCTGGGTTAATTGTCGCCGACCGCTATGACGCGGCGGTAATTCGGGAAGCCGCGCTCAAGCCGCTCGCCCCAGCGCGACGCAAGGCCGAGCTGCTCCGATTCGCGAGGCGAGCGGCCCGGCGGCTGTCGACGCAGATCGACCCGGGGCTGGGAGACTGGGATTGATTCACAAGATTATTTGAAAACCGGTCCGGCGATAATCTTCTTCAACGGCTTTACGCTTTCAATCAACTTGGTCATTTCTCCCGATCGCGAGTCTCGATTCGCATAGTCGCGCGCGCTGTAGCCCGCGGCGGTGTCGCGCTTGTCGGGATTGGCACCGCGTTCAAGCAAGGCGCGGACCATTGTCGGCTGCCGCACCTGAACCGCGACAATCAGCGCGGTCTCGCCCAGCCGGTTGGCGCGGTCGACCATTGCGCCATGGTTGAGCAGTAGTGCAACTCCGTCGCCCCACCCCAGCCTCGCCGCGATCAGCAAGGGAGTTTCGCCACGGTCGTCACCGACATTGGGATCGGCGCCACGACCGATCAAAAACCCCAGCCAAGTCGAATCGCGCCGCCGCGCGACGATGTTGAGCGCGGTCTCGCCCTTGGCGCCGCGATAGGACAGCACGGTCGAGCCATTGCCTTCGAGCAACTCGGTCGCCTTGTTGCCGTCGATCTCGCGCACCGCGGTAAGAAAGCTTTCGCCATTATTGCCACCGATGCCCTGCGCGCCAAGCGGGGCCGCGCCCAGTCCCCCGGCAAGCGCCAGGCCCAGCCAGATCGTCGCTCCCAACATCTTGCCGAGCATCTGAATTCCCCGTTCTCACGTCGCCGTGGCTTGAACCCGCGCCTGTGCCCGCCCATTGCTGGCCTGACGATGAATAATGCAATGCCTTTCTGGGAAAAACCACTGCGCGAGCTCGACAGCGGGCAGTGGGAGGCGCTGTGCGACGGTTGCGGACGCTGCTGCCTGCACAAGCTCGAGGATGAGGAGACGGGCGAGCTCCACCCGACCAATGTCGCGTGCAAGCTGCTCGACCGGCGCACGTCGCGGTGCAGCGACTACAAGCATCGCCGGAAATATGTCTCGGACTGTGTCGTGCTTCACCGCGACCGGCTCGAGGAACTGGAATGGCTACCGTCGACCTGCGCCTACCGGCTGCGCGGCGAGGGCAAGCCGCTTTACCCGTGGCACTACCTCGTCTCGGGCGACCGCGAGAGCGTCCACGCGGCGGGGCAATCGACCCGTGGCTGGACCGTCAGCGAGGTCGACGCGGGCGAGCTTGAGCATCACATTGTCGACCGTCCGCTCTGAAGTCGGCGAGGTCGCGGGGGTCCCGCTGACCGTCCGCGTCCACCCCCGCGCGCGGCGGCTCAAGCTGAGGTTCGATGACAAGCGTGGGGGATTGTTACTGACCGTCCCGCCGCGCACCTCGCGCCGTGCCGCGCTGGCGTGGGCGGAATCGCAGCGCGATTGGGTCGCCGCCCAGCTGACCCGCCAGCCCGCTGCTCAGCCGCTTGCACCAGGCGCGCTGATTCCGTTCGACGGCGGGGACGTGCGGTTGGAATGGGACGAAACGGTCGAGCGCAGCGTCCGCCGCGTAGGCAATGCAATGGTCAGTGGCGGACCTCGCGAAGGCTTTGAACGCCGCATCGAAGCCTGGCTCAAGGCCCGTGCACGCGATGCGCTGTCGTCGGAGACCGCCGAGATCGCGGCCGCCGCGGGGGTGACTGTCCGCGCCGTTTCGATCGGCGACGCCGATTCGCGCTGGGGGAGTTGCTCGGCCGCGGGAGCGATCCGGTATAGCTGGCGGCTGATCCTCGCCCCGCCCCACGTCCGCCGCTTCGTCGTTGCCCACGAAGTCGCTCATCGACTGCACATGGATCACAGCCCCGCGTTCAAAGCCGCCGAGGCGCGCCTTTACGGCGGCCCCGTCGCCCCGGCGCGACTATTGCTGCGTCGGCTGTCGCCCGTCCTGCGCCGGGTTGGCCGGCACTGAGCCGGTCGGCGGGGGTGGGGGCCGTCTTTGCGCTCCACGATTGAGCACTTCGTCGAGGAAGTCCTGGTTCGGCAATCCGGCCCCGTCGGGGCGGACCGCCGGCTGGCCGGGGGACGGCGTGCTGCCGGGATAGGGCGCGGGTCGATCGCCCTGCGGGATCGGGTTGCCATCGGCATCGACCATCTGCGCCTCGGGGGCGAGCAGGTTGGGATCGACCGGAAGCCCCATCGCCTCCTCGTCGGGTTCGAGCTGCCAGTCGGGCAACGGCACCTGCGTGTCGAACTGCTCGTCCGGCCGATTGGCGGTGGCGACGACCATAAAGTCGTGGAACGCGCGCGCCGGCGCGGTGCCGCCCTGGAGGCCCGGGATCGGTCGCGCGTCGTCGCGGCCCATCCACACCCCGGTCGTCAGACCCGACGAGAAGCCGATGAACCAGCCGTCCTTGTTCGAACTGGTGGTCCCGGTCTTGCCCGCGACAGGGCGCCCGATCTGCGCCGCGCGGCCGGTACCCGAAAGCACCGCCGACTGGAGCAAATCGGTCATCTCGGCCGCGACCCACGGCGCGACAAGCACACGATTCTCGTTTGAATCGCGATTATAAAGCAGCCGCCCGTCGGCGGTGACAACCTTGCGGATGCCATAGGGCGTGACCGCGATGCCGTGGTTGCTGACCGACGCGAACGCCTTGGTCATCTCGATCAGGCGGACGTTGCTGCTGCCCAAAACCATCGCGGGATAAGTCGAAATCTCGCTGGTGATGCCGAAGCGGCGCGCCATGTCGGCGATGGTCGAAAAGCCCAATTTGGCGCCGATCTGCGCCGATATAGTGTTGATCGACCGCGAAAAGGCTTCGCGCAGCGTCACCGGGCCAAGATAGCCACGCGTCGAGTTGCGCGGCTTCCATCCCTGGATATCGACCGGCTGGTCGACCATCGTATCGGTCGGCTTCATCCCGCTTTCGAGCGCGCTCAGATAGACGAACAGCTTGAACGAGGATCCTGGCTGGCGCTCGGCCTGGGTCGCGCGATTGTAGATCGACGAGACGTAATCGCGCCCCCCGACCATTGCCCGCACGGCGCCGTCGCGGTCGAGGCTGACCAGCGCGCCCTGCGCCCCGCCGGGGGCATTGGCGTTGATCGCTTGATCGGCAACGCCCTGAAGCTTGGGATCGAGCGTCGTCCACACGTCGATCGGCTCGTGCGTCTGGTCGATCAGCGTATCGAGCTGGGGCATTGCCCAGTCGGTGAAATAGCGCACACTGTTCTGGCGTGGCGCGGCCTGGAGCTGAACGGTGGCGGGATCGACTCCATCGGCGGCGGCGCGGCTGATGAAGCCATTATCGACCATCGCCTTGAGCACTACTGCGGCGCGGCCCCGCGCGGCCACTGCGTCGGCGGTCGGCGAATAATTTGATGGCGCCTTGACCAGTCCGGCGATGATCGTCGCTTCGCCCAGGCTCAGCTGGTCGGCGCCATGGCCATAAAAGGTGCGCGACGCGGCATCGATGCCATAGCTGCCGCCGCCGAAATAGACCCGGTTGAGGTAAAGCTCGAGAATCTGGTCCTTCGAGAATTTGAGCTCGAGCGCGAGCGCCAGCACCGCCTCCTGCGCCTTGCGCGCGAAGGTCCGCTGATTGGTCAGGAAGATGTTGCGCGCGAGCTGCTGAGTGATGGTCGATCCGCCCTGCTTCCACTTGCCGCTGGCGATGCGCACCTGGAGCGAGCGGGCGATGCCGATCGGATCGATCCCCGGGTGGGAGCGAAACCTCTTGTCCTCGACCGCGATCATTGCCGCGCGCATCGTGGCCGGGATCTGGTCATAGCTGAGCCAGCGGCCGAAGCTTGGCCCGAGCGAGATCAGCACCGATCCGTCGGCGGCGCGCAGTCGGATCATCTGGCCAAGGTCGTTGCGCTTCCTCAGCTGGTCATAGTCGGGCAGCTGCGATTCCGCGACCGCGACGGCAATGCCGAGGACGACCAACAGGAATGCTACGATCCCTCCGGCCCAGATGAAGAAACGCTGCATGCGCGAGCGAGCGGAGATCGAAATAGCCATCGGGACGCATGGCTAGCGGGGCGCGCACCGGAAGGGAAGCGCACCCGCCACCGCTATTCCTTGGAGTCCTTGGGTTCGAACCCGAGCGAGGCCGAATTGATGCAATAGCGAAGTCCGGTCGGCCCGGGCCCATCGGGGAAGACATGTCCAAGGTGGCCCTCGCACTTGGCGCAGCGCACCTCGGTGCGCGTCATGCCGTGGCTGCGGTCGGTAATTTCCTCGACTGCCTTGCCAACTGGAGCGGTAAAGCTCGGCCAGCCCGACCCGCTCTCGAATTTTGTGTTGCTCTTGAACACTGGCTCGCCACACGCGCCACAGACATAGTCGCCCGCCGCCTTGTTATCGAGCAGTTCGCCCGAGAACGGCGCCTCGGTCCCGGACTTGCGCAGGACGCGATAGCGCTCCTCGCCGAGCAGCTCGCGCCATTCCGCTTCGCTGCGTTCGATCTTGCTGTCCGACTGGTCGACGCTTGCCATGCTGGCCTCCGCTTGCTGGGTTATGGATCGCTTAACTCTCTTTCAACGCTTGGGCCCTAGCGATGGAGCCCATGTTGGTGCGGACCCTGCTTGCTGCAATGGCGCTGCTGCTCGAGCTCGCCGTGCAATCCGGCCGCGCCGAGGCGCAGTGCCGCCTGTGCACCGCCCCGACGACCGCCCCCGAGGCCGAGGCAACCACCCCCGTCGCGCTGCAGGTCGAGGCCAATCTCGATTTCGACCGAATCGTGCTAGCCGGCAGCGGCGATGGCTCGGCCACGCTCGACCCCGACGGGTCGCGCCGAACGAGCGGAACGATCCTCTCGATCGGCGGGCGGGCGATGGTCGGCAGCATCCTCGTACGCGGCGAGCCCGGCCGCACGGTGCTGGTCACTCTGCCCACGCGCATCGCACTTCACGGACTGACCGGGAGCGATATCGTCATCGACGGCGTTACCAGCGATTTGCCTGGCGCCCCGCGTATCGGTGCCGACGGGACGCTGGCGTTCCGTATCGGCGGCGCGCTTCACGTCACCGGCGAAGTCGACGGGGATTATCGCGGCGATTTCAACGTCGATGTCGACTATCTGTGACACCGCGGATGAACTCATCCGTTTTGGATTAATCCTTAATCAGGCGGTAACCTTCCTGCGGAGGAAAGCCGAAAGCCAACGGGGCTAGTTTGCAATCCTCACGAGATCCGGGATGATCCTGGAAATCCGCCATGACCAAATATTTCCAAGTGGGGACCAAAATGGACAAGTTCACTCGCCTGTCGGCGCTCGCCGCCATGACCGCCGCATTTGCCGGCCCGGCCTTTGCCGCACCGGTCACGACAGCCCCGGTAGCTGCCGCCACGCCGGCGACTGCGACCGCGCAGATCGTCGATCCGCTCACGCTGACCAAAAGGGCGGATCTCAACTTCGGCACGCTCATCAAGAATTTGATGACCGCGACTCGCACCGTGACGATCAAGGAAGACGGGACGATCATTTGCTCGTCCGAGCTGCTTTGTGGCGGGACCACCAGCTCGGCGGCATTCGACGTCCTCGGGTCGGCCAACCAGGTCGTCAAGGTCTATGTGGCGTCGAGCACGCTGAACGGTCCGGGCATCGCCACGTTGCTCTTCAGCCCGACCGCCGCATCGGCCAGTCCGCTGACGCTGAGCAGCACCGGCACAGGCAGCTTCAAGGTCGGAGGGAGCATCGACGTTACCCCGACTACCACGGCGGGGATCTACAGTGGCAACATGGACGTTACGGTCGACTATAATTGATCGCCTGACCTGATCGATCGAATGAGGGGCTGCCGGAAACGGCGGCCCCTTTTTCATGTCCGATCCGGAGCTTCCGTAAACGCTCCGGTAACCATTATCGAAAGCGAAGCCGCAATGCCTGCTGGTTAATGAGGCGCTGACCAAGCCGGGCCGAACCGGCGAGGACCAGATCAGTGGGGACTATATCTATGACCAAATTCGCTCGCATCTTGACGGTAGCCGCCGTTGCCACCGCCACCTTGACCGCCACACCGGCGCTGGCCGTGCCGGTCGGTGCAACCACCGCCGCCACCGCCAAGGCGCAGATCGTCAAGCCGCTGGCGCTGACCGCCAAGACCAACATGGATTTTGGTACCATCCTTCTCTCTAGCATCGCCGTCGGGCCGACCTACACCGTCATCCTGACCAGCGGCGGGGCGCTGAGCTGCACCGCCGGGCTGACCTGCTCGACGACCGGCATCCCGGCGACGTTCAACGTGCAGGGTTCAAATGGTCAGCTCGTCAAAATCTACACAGCGGCGAGCAACTTCACCAACGGTACCGCGACTCTCTCGATTACGCCGAGCGCTGCCGCGTCGCTGACGCTGACTAACTCCGGCTCGCCGGGGCTCGATTTCAACGTCGGCGCCTCCTTCCCAATCACCAGCGCCACCATCGAAGGTGTCTACACCGGCAACCTCAACGTGACGGTCGATTACAACTGATCGCTTACTCGATCGAGTGGACCAGGAAGGGTCGCCGGAAACGGCGGCCCTTTTTGCTGCCCCAGGGAATGAATACCGCCATGGTTAGCAGTTAAATAACCATTTTGGACGAAAAGCGTCTCCAGATTGGATGGAGATTTGCTCGTGACCTTATTCCCGCGTTTCGTTCGCCTCGCGCTCACCGCGCCGCTCGCCTTGGCTGCACTGGCCACTCCCGCAATCGCCGGGATCGGCGACCTGCTCGTCGCCCCGACCCGCATCGTGCTCAACGGCAGCCGCGGGACGCAGATCATCCTCAACAATATCGGCGACGACGTCGCGACCTATCGCATCAGCCTTGAGCTTCGCCGGATGACCGCCGACGGGTCGCTGGCCGAGGTCGCCACGCCGTCCGCCGCCGAAAAGGCCGCCGAGGACATGATTCTGTATGCCCCGCGCAAGGTGACGCTGCCGCCAAATCAGCCTCAGACGATCAACATTTCCGCGCGAGCCCCGGCGGGCCTGCCCGATGGCGAATATCGCGTCCACCTGCTGTTCCGCGCGATCCCAAAGCCACGCCCCGTAACGGCGGCGCAGAGCGAGGCAAAGGGCATCAGCTTCTCGCTGACTCCGATTTATGGCGTGACCATCCCGGTCATCGTCCGCTTCGGCTCGCTTACTGCCAAGGCAGGGATTGCCAACGTTCATATGGTCAAGGACGGCGGCAAGCCCGCCGTTGCCATGGACCTGACCCGCACCGGCAGCCGTTCGACCTTTGGCGAAGTGCGCGTGCTTAAAGCCGGGATCAAGGACCCGATCGCGATCCAGCGCGGAATCGCGGTCTACACCGAAGTGGGCCAGCGCAGCGTCTCGATTCCGGTCAGCGACAAGCTCGCCTCCGCCGCCAATGGCCCGGTGACCGTCGAATATCTCGAGACCACGGAGGCCGGCACCCAGGTGATCGCCCAGACCAGCGCGGTGCTGCGCTAAGCCGCGAGAACCCGGGGGCCGTCCTTGCGCCTGGCCAAAAGCCTGGTTCGCGGCCTTGTCGCCGCGCTGACGCTTCCCGCGCTCGCCGCGGGGAGCGTCGCGACCGGTGCGGCCTCGTCCCCGGTCGCCCCGGCATGGAGCGCCGACCCCGACGACCAGTTTGTGCTTGAGGTCAACATCCGCCAGCTCAAGCTCGGCGACGGTGTCCGCGCCTATGGCACGCCCGAGGGCACGTGCATCAATTTCGGCGACTTTCTGACGACGCTCGACGTGCCGCTACGAATCGACGTCGGCGCCAAGCGCGCGACCGGATGGGCGTTCAAGGAAACCAATAAGATCGCGATCGATCTCGGCACCGGGCGCGCATCGTACGGCGCGGGCAAGAGCGAGATGATGACGAGCGGCATGGTCCGCCTGACCCCCGACGGCTGGTGCGTCGAGACGGGGGCGCTAGCTCGCTGGTTCGGAATTGGCGTCAAGCCGTCTCTCGCCGGCTCGATGCTATTGCTCAGTTCCGATTCGAAGCTTCCGGTTGAGCTTGCCAAAGAGCGCCGCGACCGCGCCGCGCGCCTGACCCACGCCAGCCTGAGCCTGGGCCAATTGCCCCAGGTCCGCCTGCCCTATCGCCTGTGGCGCGCCCCCGCGCTCGATTTTGTTGTCAGTGGAGGCGTGACCTACAGCGCGAGGAACGGCGCGCGAATCGATCGCCACGCCGCGCTGCTCGCCGCCGGCGAACTCGCCAGCATGTCCTACCAAGCCCAGGCGACGACTGACGCGCGCGGTCGCCCCGACAGCCTTCGGCTTCGCGCCTATAAAGCGGATCCTGACGGCCATCTCCTCGGCCCGCTGCGCGCGACCCATTTCGGGGTCGGCGACGTCGCCGGCCTCGACAGCCGACTGATCGGCGTCGGGCGCGTCGGGCGCGGGGTCGAGCTGACCAATCGTCCTCTGTTCACCCCGACCGCGTTCGATCGCACCCAACTCGAAGGCGATTTGCCCGTCGGCTGGGAGGCCGAACTGTATCGCAACGGCGAATTGCTCGCCTTTGCACCCGCCACTGGCGACCAGCGCTACCGCTTCGACGATGTCGAGCTGCGCTATGGCGCGAACGAGCTCGAAGTGCGGCTTTACGGGCCTCAGGGGCAGATACGCACGCGGACCGAGACGGTCGATGTCGCCGACGCCGCCGCGCCGCCGGGAACGACCTGGTATTGGGCGGGGGTCAACCAGCCCGCGCGCGAGCTGATCGCGTTGCGGGCGCGGCCGCCGGATGATGGTTCGACGCCCAAGCTCCAGGCGAGCATCGCGCTGGAACACGGGCTCGACAAGCGCACCTCGGTGGGGCTCGCCGCGACCATGCAATTGGTCGACGAAGAGCGGCTTACCTACGTCGAAGGGACGGTGCGGCGCTCGATCGGCAGCGCGCTGGTCGAGGTTGCGGGTGCGCGCGATAGCCACGGCGGGATGGCGGCGCGGGCCTCGCTGCTCGGCAAGCTCGGCCCGGTCGATATATCGGGCGAAGCGCTGGTCGCGAGCAATTTCCGGCTGAACGGGATTCGCGAACGAGCCATCCACCAGGCGCAATTGTCGCTCAGTGCTCCGCTGAAGATCGGGCGAAGCGTCTTTCCGGCGAGCGCCTCACTGCGAGTCATCGACCGTCCCGAAGGAGCGCGCTCGCTTGAGGCGGCGGGGCGATTGTCGGCTAATATCGGGCGGTTCAATCTCGGCGCGGACGTCCGCTGGCGGCACAACGGCAGTGGCGTGCTGGTTTCGGGGCGTGCCGACGATGTCGAGGCGACGCTGATCGGCGCGGGGCATATCGGCCGCGTGCGATTCCGAGGAAGCAGCACTTTTGACCTCAAACCCTCGGCGCGGCTCAGGCTCGCCGAGCTTTCGGCGTATTGGGCGGCGTCCGAGAAGGCCGATTGGGATGCCGGGCTGGGCTATGACAACCAGGCCCGGCGCGGACGGGCGCGAATTTCCTACATTCGACGCTTTGACACGATGGCGCTGGCGCTGACCGGCGAGGGCGCGTCCGATGGGTCGCTGGCGTTCGGTTTCAATCTAAATTTCTCGCTCGACCCGGTGCGGGGCTTCAGGCCGTCGCGGCTACCGATGGCGAGCGCGGGGATGATCCGCGCCCACGTCTATCGCGACCTCAACGACAATGGCGCGCGCGATCCGGGCGAGCCCGATGAGCCGGGTGCACTCATCACGACCGGCGCCCGGGTCGCGCAAAAGGCCACCGACAAGCGCGGCACTTCGACTGTTGCGGGGCTGACGATCTATCAACCGGTCGCGGTCGGGATCGACCAGTCGACGCTCAGCGATCCCAATCTCGCACCGCGCAAAGCCCTGCAAGTGGTCACGCCGCGCGCCGGAATTGCGGCCGAGATCGAAATCGGGCTGGTCGGGTCGGGCAGCATCGAAGGTGTGCTCATCAAGGACGGCGGCGGCGGCTTCGAAGGGGTCGAACTGGAACTGGTGAGCGGTGACGGCAAGCTCTCCGGCACAGCGCAAAGTGATTTCGATGGCTATTTTCTCTTCGATAAAGTTCCATACGGACATTACAATGTGCGCATTGCTGTTTCGTCGGCCAAGGCGATTCATGCCGAGATCGATTTGGGAGCGAGCGCGACGGTCAGCGGCGATAAGCCGACGGTTCGACTGGGCGCCCTTCGAGCGGTGCAATCGCTTGAGGTCGCGTCGGCGACGGCGAACGGCGGCACGAATTAACCATAGTCGTCCGGCACGACTTAACAGAGGCGTCGTCCGGCACGACTTAACAGAGGCGCGGCGGGGATAGATCAGGCGGCGACACTTGCCCGTGCGGATGTCGGCGGCGACGACTTAGTGCCGCGCCACCTCGGCAATGACGACCGCCAGAGTCGAGCAATTGCCTCGTTCAAGCAATGGGAGCTCGATCATCACGCTTGCCGGGCGGCTCGCCATGATACGGTGGGTCTCGACCACGGGGGCGACCGCCCAGCCCCGCCTCGCTCGCTCGTTGGCGGGATCGAGATGCCCGGAAAAGACAAACAAGACGGCAGGCAGTTGTGCGTAAGTCGATAGAGTGCTGGCGGGCCGTCATAGACAAACAGGCAGCCGCCATGGGGCCCCGCTACTGTTTCGAGCCGTACCGCATCACTCGCCCCGCCCCTCGCCCGGCGCTGGCTTGCCAGCAGCAGCTGTGTCCCGATCAGCGCAACGGCCAGGAGCAGCGTCGTAAACCATCGCGTTCGTCGTTCGCCGAGGCGCGGCGAGGACGGCCGGCGCGAGCAGCGGCAAGCCATGACTGGACGAACCGAAGCTGGTGCAGAATTGCTCGTCGAATCCAAGCAGCGGGTTGCCAAAGGTCTGCGCCCGCGTCGCCAGCGTTACCCCGAGCAGGATCCACGGGGTCGCGTGGGAAAGAGGAAAGTCATGCCTCCACCCCATGGCCGCCCGAACGCTGCCGGGAAAATCTGGTGCGGTCGAGAAGACTCGAACTTCCACGGCCTTTCGGCCACAGCCACCTCAAGGCTGCGCGTCTACCATTCCGCCACGACCGCACGTGAACAGGCTCACCGATCGGGAGCCTCTGGCAAGGCGCGGCCACTAGCAAAGGCTTTCGAGCCACGCAACGGGCAAAGCCGCCACCAACCCGCGTCCCGCGTCGGGACAGAGGTAAACAACCTGTTTACCTTTGCCGTCGAAACTGCGTGTATGCCTTCATGTTCGCGCTGCTGCTCGCTGCCGTCACGGCCACCGCCGAGCCCGCAACCGCTCCACATGGCGCGGTTTTCCGGCCGAGCGCGGTTACCGCCAGTGCACTGGTTACCGTCCGCATTCTGGAATCCGCGACGATCGATTACCGCGTGGGCAAGCCCGCTGGCGGGGTCGCAAAGCGCGCAACTTCGCTGCTGATCGACGGGCAGCAAGTCGCCGCAACGCTGATCGAATTCCCGTAGCTAGCTGGCCCAGCGCAGCGTCAGCGAAGTCGCATTGGCGGGAACACCAAGTTCGGCGGCGTTAAAGCTCGCACTCGCCCGGGGAGCGAGCCGCGCTGCGGGAGGCGGGATCATCCAGCTGTAGACGAGTTTGCCCCCGCCATCGCGCAAATCGGCCTGCAGCGCGGGAACTGGCTCGGTCTGGTCGGTCGGATTGATCACGCGCCCGCTGAGCGAGACGAGATCGTTCCCGCTGGCGAGCTTCTGGCGGTTCTGGCTGGTGACCATGAGCTTCAACGGACTGTCGGCGCTGGTTTCGGCGAGTCCGGCGCGCGCCATCCATTGGCGCGGGGCGAGGAAATAGGCGGCGGCGGCTAGCGCGGCAACGAACATGACGACCGCAAGGATGACCAGCGGTCCCTTGCGCCGCGGTGCAACCTCATTATCGTCATAGGGCGCATCGTTCCAGCCGCTGTCGTCGGCGACAATCGCAGGCTCGGGCAGGACATCGGCCAGCGGTTGCGTCTCGTTCAAGCGTTCCGGCTCAGCGACAGGCTCGCCCGCGTCAGCCGTCGGCGGAGTCGACGAGTCATCGTCGATCATCTGTGGCTCGGTGAACACGGTGGCAGCTTCAAGCAAGGGCGGAGTGACAGGGTCATCCCGCGCCACCATCTCGGGCTCGACCGGAACGGGAGCCAATGCCGCCTCCTCGCCGGCCTGGTGCCAACTATGCTTGCACGATGCGCAGCGCACTGTGCGACCGTGCGATGGAATCGCTCCGTCCTTGACGGTATAGCTCGTCTGGCAGGCCGGACAGGTCAAAATCATGCGCGTGCCAACTCCCGGAAAGCTGATCGCGGTAAACAGCAATCGCCGATGCTTGGCAAGGCGGCGCCCCCTGTGCGACACAAGGGCTGTGAGTGGGGAAGCAGCAATCGTCGAGTTCGAGCGGGTCGGGCTGCGCTATGGCACCGGCAGCGAAGTCCTGCGCGACCTCGATTTCAGCCTCGTCGGTGGCGGCTTCACCTTTCTCACCGGGCCTTCGGGCGCGGGCAAGACGTCGTTGCTGAAGCTCCTCTATCTCGCCCAGCGTCCGACGCGCGGATCGATCCGTTTGTTCGGCGAGTCGATCAACGATGCCCCGCGTGACGCCATGCCACCACTTCGCCGCCGGATCGGAGTGGTGTTCCAGGATTTCCGGCTTGTTCGGCACCTGAGCGTGTTCGACAATGTCGCGCTGCCGCTACGCATCGGCGGAGCGGGCGAAGCCGAGGTCGAGGGGCCGGTGCGCGAGATGCTCGCCTGGGTGGGCCTGAGCGACCGCGCCAGTGCGCGCCCGGCGACGCTTTCGGGTGGTGAGCAACAGCGCGTCGCGATTGCACGCGCCGTCATCGCCGCGCCTGAACTGATCATCGCCGACGAGCCGACCGGGAACGTCGATGCGGCCATGGCTCAGCGCATCCTCAATCTGCTGATCGCGCTCAACCGCCAGGGGACGACGGTGCTGGTTGCGACCCATGATTTAGGGCTGATTGTCGGCACCCCGGGGGCGCAGCTGATCCGGCTCGAAAATGGCGCGCTGGTCGATCCCACCGGGGCACTGCGCAACCCGCCGACGCGGGCGATGTCATGAACTGGTTGTTCCCTGCCATGCCCGACCGTCGCCTGCTCCCAGGTGGCGGGGTGCGCGGCGCGACGCCGTGGGTAATCGCGATCATGACCTTCGTCATGCTGGTCGTCGCCGCTGCTGGAATTGCGCTCGGCAACAGCGCAGGACTGGTCGCGGCGGGGGTCAGCGAGCGCTATTCGATCCAGCTCGCCGATGGCGCGGCGCGGCAGGACGCGGCCGTGGCGGCAGCGAAGCGGACTCGCGGTGTTGCCCAAGTGCGGCCTGTGCCGGCGGCCGAAATGCGCGCCACCCTTGAACGCTGGCTCGGTCCGGCCGGGGCGGGCGCCGACTTGCCCCTCCCTGCGCTGATCGACGTCGACCTCAGCCCCGGTGCGGACGCCGCTGCGATCGGCGCGGCGATCGAGCGAGCCGTCCCCGGCGCGCGCTTCGTCGCCCACGCCGATAGTCTCCAACCGCTGCTGAAGGGACTTCGCTCGCTCAGCTTGCTTGCCGCGGCGCTGGTGTTGCTCGTCGGCCTGGCGAGTGCGGCAGCGGTGGTGCTGGCGACGCGCGGTGCGCTCGACACCAACCGCGCGACGATCGAGGTCCTTCATGGCATTGGTGCCAACGACCGGCAGATCGCCAACCTGTTCCAGCGCCGGATCGCGATCGACGCCCTGGTAGGCGGGCTTGGCGGAGGCATCACCGCAGGTCTTGCGCTGCTGCTCATTGCGGGCGGCGGTGCCAGCTGGATCGGGGAGCTCGCTGGCGGCAATGTGCTCCACGGTCATGACCTCGCGCTGCTCGCTCTACTGCCGCTCGCGATGGCGGCAATGGCGACCGTCGTCGCGCGCGGGGCCGTGCTGGCGACACTGAGGAGCAGCCTGTGACGGCCCGCGCGGCGAGCCTCGCCGTGCTACTTTACGCAATCCTGTTCGCGCTGTTCGCGGTGTCGCTCGGCAATCCCGCTCCCGCCGGCGCGACGACCGAGGCGATCGTCGTCCTCACCGGCGGAAATGGCCGCATCGAGGAGGGCATCGCTCGTCTGGCCGCGCACCGCGCGACGCGAATGCTGATTGCGGGCACCGACCCGGCGGTGACCAAGGCCGACCTTGCCGTGCGCCTCCACGGCAGGCGAAAGCTGCTCGATTGCTGCGTCGACCTGGGCTCGGAGAGCGTCGACACTCGCTCCAACGCCGAGGAAGCCAAACGCTGGCTCGATGCGCGCGGCTATCGCTCGCTGACCCTTGTCACCAGCGACTGGCACATGCGCCGCGCGCTTTACGAATTCCAAAGCCATCTCGGACGTCACTATGAAATTCGCCCCGACGCCGTCCGCACCGAGCCCAACCTGATGACGCTGTTCACCGAATATAATAAATATCTGCTGCGGCGAATGGCCGTATGGCTCGACGTATGAACCTTGTTCGCTCGGTGCTGTTCAACCTGATCTTCTACCCTGGCACCCTTGCTTACGTCCTGCTTGGGCTTGCCGTGTCGGTCCTCGGCGAGAAGCCGATGCGCGTCGTGGTCCGCGGCTGGTCTACCTTCCACTTCTTCCTGACCCGTCACCTGATCGGGATCGAGGAGCGGTTCGAGGGTGAGCTTCCGCAAGGCTCATACCTGTTCGCGATCAAGCACCAGTCGATGTACGAGGCGGTCGCGACTTTACGGGTATTCGACGCCCCGATCGTCGTGATGAAGCGCCAGCTCAGCCACATGCCCTTCTTCGGCTGGCTGACCCAGGTCCATGGCGTTATCGGCGTCGATCGCGAAGCGGGGCCGGCGGCACTTCGCCACCTCGTCGCGGCGGGCAGGGCAGCGGCGGCGAGCGGACGGCCGGTGGTTATCTTCCCCGAAGGGACCCGCGTTCCCGTCGGCGAGCGGCCCGAGCTCAAGCCGGGGTTCGCTGCCCTTTATCGGGCGACAGGGCTGCCCGTCGTCCCGATTGCAGTGGATGCCGGGCTGGCGTGGCCTAAGGGGCTGGTCAAGCGTCCCGGCCTGGTCACCTGGCGCGTCGGCGAAACCATCCCCGCCGGACTCAAGCGCCCCGAGATCGAGGCTCGCGTCCACGAGGCGATCAACGCGCTGGAGCGTCGCCCAGCCAGTTAATACAGGCGCCATGCGGATGGCAGGTCGCGAGCAGTTGGTCCTCGCCACCCGGCCAGCATTTGAGCCGCAAGGTCGGGTCCTGTTCGTCGGGCGTTCGCTCGAACCGCAGCCATCCGATCGGTGCGCGTTCGGTGGCCCGCTCCCCCGCCCGCTCGATCGCCGAAGCGACTCGCTGCTGGCTCGCCGGGGGGAAATATTGGAAGGCGATCGAATGATAGAAGAGGCGGCTGGTGCCTTCTGGTTGGGCCTCGGCTAGCTTCACTTCGATCCACGAAGCCGCGTCGTCGGTGTCGATGGTCACAGGCTGCGCCTCCGCGACCTTGAGTGCCGCCTCGAGCTGGGCAATCCGCTGCGCCTGGTCGGCCCACACGAAGGCGAGCAGCCGGTCGCCGTCGCTAAGCGGATCGAGCGGCGTCAGGTCGACGCCATGACGCCCGATCACCTCGATCTTCGCCTCGGGCGGCGGCGGTCCGGTCCACTCGGGCTTGAGTTGAAGTGGCGACGACGGATCGCCCGTCTGAAGACCGCCTAGATCAAAGCCGAAGCGATCCATCCCGAGGTTCAGCCCCGCGCTCGCACCAAGCTCGAACAGCGCGACGGGCAGCGGAAATCGCCAGGCGAAGGCCAGTACCCCCGCGAACAGCGCATTTGATCGTCCGACCTCGTTGGTCTGCGGCGGCCGGTCAAGCCACTCGGCAAGCCCCGGCGACACCATCGCCTCGTCGATCGCCGCGCCCAGCCGCTCAGTCTCGGGCATTGCATTGGGCGGGTAGCAGGCAGCAAGCGCCGACAGCGTCCCCGCCCGAACCCCGGCATGCAGCCCGCCGCACATCCTGAGCGGCACCGCATCGCCCGATGGCCGTGGATCGCCCGGCCACGAGATCAGTCGCCGCGCAACCTCGCCTTCGGGCCACTCGCGTTCCGCCAGCAGGTCGCACACCGCAGCGGTCAGCGGCGAGCCGAGCGCCCGACACCACCCCGCCTGCTCAGCAAAGGCGGCGCGCACATCAGCCGCGGAGTCGTGCACCCAGCTTCCCGGCCGCAGCGACGATCTTCGCCGACACATCGGCGATCTCGGCGTCGGTAAAGCTTTTCTCGCCCGGCTGGAGAGTGACTTCCACGGCCAGGCTTAGCCCCGCGTCGCTCTCGAACCGGTCGAACAGTCGTGCGCCCACGATGACCGCCTTGTCCGCCCCCCGCACCGCGCGCATGAGCGCGTCGGCGGTGACCGCCGCAGGCACGAAAAACGCGAAATCGCGTGTCACTGGCTGAAGCGCCGGTGGCGTGAAGGCCGCCCGCGCCCGTCCGCTCGACCGAGGCGCGGGGATGGCGTCAAGGTAGATTTCGGCGGCAATCGTCCCGGCGGGGGCGTCAATTTCCTTTGCCAGGCGCGGGTGAAGCTCGCCGAATGCGGCGAGGATCGTCTTCGGCCCGAGTCCGAGCGTTGCCGAGCGTCCGGGGTGCCAGGTCGGTCCCGCATCTGGAGTGAGGGTCAGGTTCGCCACCGGCGCGCCCGCCGCCTCGAGAAGCGCGATCACATCCGCCTTGGCATCATAGACATCGAACGCGCTCGCCTTGCCCGACTGCCAGTTGCGCGTTGTCCGCTCGCCCGCCAGCAAAACCGCCACAGTCGCGCGTTCGCCCTCGGCAAGATATCGCCGGCCGATCTCGAATAGCCGGATCGATGTCGCCCCGCGATCGGCATTGCGCCGCGCCGCTGCGACCAGCCCGGGGAGCAGCGACGGCCGCATCGCCTTCATTTCCTCGCTAATCGGATTGGCCAGGATCCACGCTGCCCCGCCGAATCGATCGGCGTCGGCGGATGGGATGAAGCTCCAGTTGATCGCCTCGTCGAGACCGCGCGCGGCGGCCGCCCGCCGCACCCGCCGCTCGATCAGTTGCGAGCGGGTTGCGGTCGGCTTGGCGACCCCTTCCGCGCGCGGCAGCGGGGTCGAGGGGATATGGTCGAAGCCGATGATCCGTGTGACTTCCTCGACCAGGTCGGCCGGCCCATCGATGTCACGCCGCCAGCTCGGCACGACCGCATCGTGACCGTCGAAGACGAAACCGAGCGATTCGAGGATCGCGCGCTGGCGACCTTCGGCTACCTCAATTCCCCCAAGCGCCAGCGTTAGCTCCGGGTTGAACGCAATTTTCCTGGGCTCCAGCGGCGGTCGGCCTGCTCGGGTCACCGGGCTGACCGTGCCGCCGCAATGCTCGACGACCAGCCGCGTCGCGATGGCCAGTCCCTCGTCGAGAAACGCCGGATCAACCCCCCGCTCGAACCGCTGGCGCGCATCGCTTGTCAGGTTCAGCTTCTGCCCGGTCCGCGCAATCCGTGGCGGGTCGAAATAAGCACATTCAATGATGATGTCCGTGGTTGAACCGGACACGCCGCTGTGCTCGCCGCCCATGATCCCGCCGATGTCGTGGACTCGGCGCTCATCGGCAATGACGGTCATTGTCGCGTCGAGCGTGTACTCCTTGCCGTTAAGTGCGAGCAGTTTCTCTCCGTCGCGGGCCCTGCGCGCAATCAATCCTCCGTCAAGTTTTGCACGGTCATAGACATGGAGCGGCCGGCCGAGATCGATCGACACGAAGTTGGTAATATCGACCAGAGCAGAGATTGGTTTCTGCCCCGCGGCCTTTAGTTTCGCCAGCATCCACGGAGGCGACGTACCATTGGTCAGGCCCGACGCAGCCTGCGCGAAGAAAGCAGGGCAGCCTTCGGGATCATCGATCCGCACTGATGGTGCCTCGCCGTTCATTGCCAGCGGTGCGCGCTCCTCCATCTTGTAAACTGCTGCAAGCGGCTTCAGCGTTCCCAGTCCCGCCGCCGCCAGGTCGCGCGCAATTCCGCGCACCCCCATGCAATCTTGGCGGTTAGGCGTGATCGCGACGTCGAACACCGGGTCGTCGAGCCCGGCATAATCGGCGAAGCTGGCGCCCACCGGGGCATCGGCGGCAAGTTCGATGATGCCGTCATGCTCCTCGCCGAGCATCAGCTCGCGCACCGAACACATCATGCCGTTCGATTCGACCCCGCGGATCGAAGCCTTCTTGAGCACCATATCGCTGCCCGGGACATAGGCGCCGGGTCCACCGAACACCCCGATCATCCCCGCGCGGGCATTGGGCGCGCCGCATACCACCTGCAGCGGCGCGCCGTCGCCGGTGTCGACCGTCAGTACCTGCAGCTTGTCGGCCTGCGGGTGGGGCGCGGCGGTGAGCACCTTCGCCACCTTGAACGGGGCGAGCGCCTCGGCCGGATTGTCGATCCCCTCGACCTCCAGCCCGATGCGGTTGAGCAAGTCGGCGACCGCTACTGCATTGGCATCGGTGTCGAGATGATCCTTGAGCCACGACAGCGAAAATTTCATGCCCCCACTCCCCCGCTGAGCGTGGGCACGTCGAGCGCCGAAAATCCGTAATGCTTCATCCAGCGCAGGTCGCCGTCGAAGAAGGCGCGCAAGTCGCTCATGCCATATTTGAGCATCGCCAGCCGGTCGACTCCGGTCCCGAATGCGAAACCCTGCCACTCGGCGGGGTCCAGCCCGCATGCTTCAATCACCGTGCGGTGGACCATCCCGGAACCGAGCACTTCCATCCATCCTTCGGACCCGCCAACCACGCGCCGTCCCTTTTCCATCGACCAGCCGATGTCGATCTCGGCCGATGGCTCGGTGAACGGGAAGTAAGATGGGCGCAGGCGGATGACGATGTCGTCGCGCTCGAAAAAGGCTTTCAGGAACGTCTCCAGGGTCCATTTCAGATGGCCCATGGTGATGCCCTTGTCGATCACCAGCCCCTCGATCTGGTGGAACATCGGGGTGTGGGTCGCGTCGCTGTCGCTGCGATAGACGCGGCCCGGTGCAATGATCCGGATCGGCGGCTTTTGTCCCAACATCGTGCGGATCTGGACGGGCGAAGTGTGTGTGCGCAGGACCATTGGCCGCTCATGCTCGCCGGCGAGGTAGTCATCGCCCGCCGCCGTGCGGGCGTTCACATAAAACGTATCGTGCATCGCCCGCGCGGGATGGGTTTCGGGAATGTTGAGCGCGGTGAAATTGTGCCAGTCGTCCTCGATCTCCGGCCCTTCCGCGACCGCGAAACCCATGTCGGCGAAGATCTCGGTCAGCTCGTCCATCACCTGGCTGACCGGGTGGACCGAGCCCCGCGGCATCTCCCGAGCCGGGAGCGACAGGTCGAGCCGTTCGGTTGCCAGCCGCGCATCCAGCTCCGCCGCCTCGAGTTCGGTCTTGCGCGCCGCGATCGCTCGCGTCACTTCCTCGCGCCGTGCATGAATCTTCGGACCGTCCACCGCGCGCTGCTCAGGCGTCATTCCGCCAAGCGACTTCAGCAGCGCGGTAATCTCCCCTGACTTGCCCAATGCGGCCACGCGCACTGCATCAAGGTCCGGGAGCGTACCGGCGGCGGCAATCTGGTCGAGGATCGTCATGGCTGGCGCTCTAGCCGCTGCGGACCCCGAATTGCAAAACCCTACGCCGGAACGAACGGATAGGGCGAGATCGTCTTGCGATTTTCGTCGACCGCCAGCGTCCGGCCGGCTGGCGCCGTTGCACGCTGGGGGCAGTTCATTCGCGGGCACAGCGCGCACGCCGGGCCGACCGCAGTGATCGGCGGGTTGGCCAGGTCGATCCCCGCCGCGCAATGCAACTTCCCGGCATAGCGCAACTCGCACCCGAGCCCGACCGCGAGCAATCCGTCGGATTGGACATCGGGCCGGATGGGCCGCTCGATCGTCCGCGAAATGGTGAAGAAGCGCTGCCCGTCGGGGGTCTCGATGACCTGGCTGATCGCTTTGCCCGCATTCTGGAACGCGGCGTGCAAATTCCACCGCGGGCATGTCCCGCCGAAGCGCGAAAAGGGAAAGCTGCTTCCCGCATAGCGTTTGGAAATATTCCCCGCCGCATCGACCCGGATCATGAAAAACGGCACCCCGCGCGCTCCGTCGCGGCTCAATGTCGTCAGCCGGTGTGCAACCTGTTCGACGTTCGCGCCATACTCCCCGCACAATCGGTCGATCGAATAATCATACTCGTCGGCCGAGGCGAGGAAGCGGCCATAAGGCATGATGATCGCGCCTGCGGCATAGTTGGCCAGGCTGACGTGCAGCAAATGACGCGATCCCTGGTCGGGCGGCGCGGCGGCGGCGACGACCCGCTGGATGACCTCGCGAAACTCGACCATCGCCAGCTGATACGCCAGTCCGAAGGTGCGATTCTCGCTCCGCAGCAGCGACGACAGCAGGAACACCCGTCGCTCGGGATCATAATATTGCGTCGTCTCGCCCAGCTGTGACGGATTTACGACCCTTGCCGAAATCCCCCACGCGTCCTTGAGCCTTCGCCGAAGGGGCTCGGCGATCGACAGCGCGTCGGCCATCGCCACCCCGAGCGTCTCGGCGCACTCCTCGAGCTCGGGGAAATGATTGCTCGATTCCTGGATATAGTCGCGCACCCACGTCTCGGGCGTGATCAGCGCGCGCGGATCCTCACCATCCTCGCCGTGCGACCGGCGCTGGAGATCGCGCAACGCGGTGTACAGCCGCGCCACCCCGTCGGCCACCGTCGGCGCATTATTCGCCAGCTCGACCAGCTCGAACCGCGATACGCCAAGGTCGGCGAACATCGGGTCGGAGAAGATCTCGGCGAGCTGCTCGGCGCCCGCGCCGTCATTGCCTTCGGCAGCGAAGGTCTTGACGTTGACGTCGAACACTTCGGCCAGCCGCAGCAGGACTCCTGCGGTCACCGGCCGCTGGTTGCGTTCAAGGTGATTGAGGTACGACGCCGAGATGCCGAGCTGCGCGGCCATCGCGCTTTGCTGCAGCTCGCGTTCGCGGCGGAGGCGCTTCAAGCGAGCACCAAGGAACAGTTTGCGTTGAGCGACCATGCTGTAGCTTGTGAATGATTTACACAAACCACAAGTCACTTCGCGGCGGCTTCGCACTTTTCAGTGCGACTGTGACAGGAAAATAACGCTGGAGAGTTCAACGATAAATGTCAGCACACAAAGGAGTTTTGCAATGGAACGGCGTTACTGGGTCATCGGCGGGGACTATAGCGACTGCGACTTCGGCGCACTCGAGCCCGGCTCGGAGCAGATCAGTGGCCCGTTCAACTGCGAAGTAAAAGCGCGCACCGAGTGGCAGCGGCTGACGTTCCGCGACAAGGCGGGCGCCACCACCCGCTTCACCATTGCCGCCGAGCCCGAGCGCATCTGGCAATAGGCAAGAGTTAGGAGAGGACGCCGCAAGAGCATCCGACTAAGGGGGCGTCACGGGCAACCGAGGCGCCCTTTTCTAAACTGCAGCGCGAACCGTACAAATGAAAAGGGCGTCCCAGCATTGCCGGAACGCCCCAATTCTTTGCCTGCTTTTTCCGCTCAAGCGGCAACGGCAGCCGTGCGATCGCCCTCGTTCGGCAGATGCGCTTTCGCCTGCGCGATGAGCGCGGAGAAGGCTTCGCCCTCGTGCATCGCAATGTCGGCCAGGACTTTCCGGTCGAGGTCGATGTTCGCCAGCTTCATCGCGTGAATGAACTGGCCATAGGTCAGTCCCTCGGCGCGAACCGCAGCGTTGATGCGCTGGATCCACAAGGCGCGGAAGCTGCGCTTCTTAACCTTGCGATCGCGATAGGCATATTGCCCGGCCTTTTCGACAGCCTGGCGGGCGATGCGAATCGTGTTCTTGCGACGGCCGTAATAGCCCTTCGCATTGTCCAGGATCCGCTTGTGCTTGGCGCGGGTGGTTACACCCCGTTTGACGCGTGCCATGTTCCGCTAGCTCCTAATTGAGGCCGTAGGGGGCCCAGAGCTTCACCCGGGCCGTATCGGCCTTGGCGAGCACTTCGGTA
>JANXUU010000058.1 GCA_025356055.1 Sphingomonas sp.
AGCATCAGCTTCAATTTCGCCTGAGCCCCGTGTAGGGCCGCGCCAACTCCTTCTTACCTGAAAGCGAACCATGGGCTTCAAATGCGGCATCGTCGGCCTGCCCAACGTCGGCAAGTCGACCCTCTTCAACGCGCTGACCGAGACTCAGGCGGCGCAGGCGGCGAACTATCCCTTCTGCACGATCGAGCCCAACGTCGGCCAGGTGTCGGTCCCCGACCCGCGCCTCGACACGCTCGCCCGCATTGCCAAATCGGCCAAGATCATCCCGACGCAGCTCGGTTTCGTCGACATCGCCGGCCTCGTGAAGGGCGCCAGCCAGGGCGAAGGCCTCGGCAACCAGTTCCTCGGCAACATCCGCGAAGTCGACGCGATCGTTCACGTCCTGCGCTGCTTCGAAAATGACGACATCCAGCATGTCGCCAACAAGGTGGATCCGATCGCCGACGCCGAAGTGGTCGAAACCGAGCTCCTCCTGTCCGACCTCGAGAGCCTCGAAAAGCGCGTCCCCAATCTCGTCAAGAAGGGCCAGCAAGGCGACAAGGAATCCAAAATCGCCGCCGCCGTTCTCGGCCAGGCGCTCGAACTGCTGCGTGAAGGCAAGCCCGCACGCCTCACCGTGCCTCGGGACGAGGAGGAAGAGCGCGCCTTCGCCCAGGCCCAACTGATTACCGCCAAGCCCGTGCTTTACGTCTGCAACGTCAACGAGGACGAGGCCGCGTCGGGCAACGCCCTGTCCGCAGCGGTGTTCGCCAAGGCCAAGGTCGAGGGCGCCAACGCGGTCGTCGTCTCGGCCGCGATCGAGTCCGATCTCGTCACCATGGAAATGGACGAGCGGCTCGTCTTCCTCGAGGAAATGGGGCTCCACGAGACCGGCCTCGCCCGCGTCATCCGCTCGGGCTACGACCTGCTTCACCTGTTGACCTTCTTCACCGTCGGCCCCAAGGAAGCCCGCGCCTGGACGCTCGAAAAGGGCCGCAAGGCGCCCCAGGCCGCGGGCGAGATCCACTCCGACTTCGAACGCGGCTTCATCCGTGCCGAGACCATCGCCTTCGACGATTATGTCACCCTGAACGGCGAGTCCGGCGCGCGCGACGCCGGCAAGCTGCGCCAGGAGGGCAAGGAATATGTCGTGAAAGACGGCGACGTCCTCCACTTCAAGTTCAACGTCTGACGAAGGCACCCGATGATCTATTTCGAAGACCTTGAGGTCGGCCGCGAAGTCGAGTTCGGGCACTATGACGTGACCCGCGAGGAAGTGCTTGAGTTTGCGCGGAAATATGATCCGCAGCCGTTTCATCTGTCCGACGAGGAAGCCGCCAAGACCCATTTCGGGCGCATTGCGGCGAGCGGCTGGCATACCACCGCGATGACCATGGCGGTGCTTGTCGCCCACATGGCCGACGAGCCGCAGGCCGGGCTGGGCTCTCCCGGTGTCGACGATCTACGCTGGCTTTGGCCGGTCTATCCTGGCGACCGCATCACCGTTCGCGGGACCGTGCTCGACAAGACCGCCTCTCGCTCGAAGCCCGACCTTGGCAGCTTCCGCACCCAGACCATCGTCACCAACCAGGACGGCGTCGACGTCCTTCGCTTCACCTCGATCGTGCTGATCCGCCGCCGCCCGGCGTAACTAGTGGACGGCTCCCGGCTCGGGCCCGCCGGCGATCCCGGCGTCGACCCGCGCCTGAGCGCGCTTCTCCATATTCTCGGGATCGAGCGGACCGACCGGTGCGACCTTGCGCTTCGCCTCGGCCCAGATGTTCTGGTAGCTCATATAGGCGAGCACCGTCGCGATAATCAGGAAGATCATCACCGTGATCCCGACCGCGTGGCGGCTCTCGAGCTTGGGTTCGGCAGTCCACACCAGGAAAGCGGCGACGTCTTTCGCCATCTGCTCCTTGGTCGGCTTGGTTCCGTCGGCATAGGTCACCTGCCCGTCGGCAACGAGCGGCGGTGGCATCCCGATGTTGAGGTTTGCGAAATAGGGGTTGTAATAGAGACCCTTGGGCGTCTTCGAGTCAGGAAACTGCTTCAGCAGCTCGGCCGGCTGCGTCGCATAGCCGGTGACCAGCGAATAGACATACGGAGCCCCGCCCTCGCGCGCCTTCGTGATCAGCGAGAAATCGGGCGGAAGTGCGTTATTGTTCGCAGCCCTGGCGGCAATCTCGTTGGCATAGGGGCTCGGGAAATGGTCAGCGGGAAGCGCCTTGCGCGTTGCCGGCTCACCCGTCTCGGGGTTGATCGAGGGGACTTCGGTCGCCCACTGGTTGGCGATCGCCTTCACTTCAGCGTCGGTATAGCCAAGCTGGCGAAGGTCGCGGAACGCGACCAGCTTCATCGAATGGCACGCCGAGCAAACTTCCTTGTAGACCTGGAAGCCGCGCTGGAGCTGCTGCCGGTCGAACCGCCCGAACGGCCCGCTGCTGGCGAGGTGAAGCTCTTTCGGCTCCTCGTGGAATTTGCTCTCGGCGGTTGGCGCCGGGGGATCGGTGATGAACCCCGTCAAATTGACGAATAACGCCAGCAACAAAACGCCGGCAAAGGCGAGACCGACGAGAAAGGCGAGCTTGCGGATCATGTCGGGTCCTTATTCGGCCGCGGCCGGAACGGCACCGTGGCCGGTCGTCGCTAAACCGTAGGGGGCGCTCTCCTGCGCTTCGCCATGAAGCACCGAGGCCGAGATCGACGAGGGCAGCGCAAGCGGCCGCTCGACCTTGGCGATGATCGGCAGGATCACCAGGAAGTGGAGGAAATAATAGGCCGAGCAGACTTGGCCGAGCATCACGTACAACGGCGTGGCGGGCGCCCCGCCGCACCAGCCAAGCACGAGCACGTCGGCGACGAGCAGCCAGAAGAAGCGCTTGAAGATCGGGCGATAATTGCCCGACCGAACCGGCGACGTGTCGAGCCACGGCAGGAAGAACAGCAGCAGGATCGCGCTGAACATCGCCAGCACCCCCCACAGCTTGGCCGGCAGCAGGAAGTCGGTCGTGAAGGCCCGCAGAATCGCGTAGAACGGCCAGAAATACCATTCGGGGACGATATGCGCCGGGGTCGCGAGCGGGTTAGCCGGAATATAATTGTCGGCATGTCCGAAATAGTCGGGCGCAAAGAACAGCACCAGCGCGTAGAGGATCAGGAAGACCCCGACCCCGAACCCATCCTTCGCCGTGTAGAACGGGTGGAACGGCAGCGTGTCCTGTTCGGTCTTGACGTCGACCCCGGTCGGGTTGCTCGACCCCGGAATGTGCAGCGACCAGATGTGCAGGATCACCACGCCGGCAATCACGAACGGCAACAAATAGTGGAGTGAGAAGAAGCGGTTGAGCGCCGACTGGTCGGGCGCATAGCCGCCGAGCAGGAATATCCGCAGCGGCTCGCCGACGATCGGGAAGGCCGAGAAGAAGCCGGTGATGACCTGCGCGCCCCAATAGCTCATCTGCCCCCAGGGAAGCACATAACCCATGAACGCCGTCGCCATCATCAGCAGGTAAATGACAAGGCCGAGCATCCAGATAAGCTCGCGCGGCGCCTTGTAGCTGCCGAAATAAAGCCCGCGGAAGATGTGGATATAGACCGCGATGAAGAAGAAGCTCGCGCCATTGGCGTGGGCATATCGCAGCATCCAGCCGGCGTTGACGTCGCGCATAATCGCCTCGACGCTGTTGAACGCACCGTCGGCCGAGGCGAAATAGTGCATCGCCAGCACGATGCCGGTGATGATCTGCACCGTCAGCATCAGCCCCGACAGAATGCCGAAATTCCAGAAATAATTGAGGTTGCGCGGCACCGGATAACCGCCGCCGATCGCGCCATAGACCAGCCGCGGGAGCGGCAGGCGCTGGTCGAACCAGCGGCCTAACTCGCTTTTGGGTTCATATTCCTGGGCCCAGCCAAAGCTCATGACGAATACTTTCCCTTAACCGATTTTGACGACGGTCGGCGAATTGAACGAATAATCCGGCACGAACAGGTTCTTCGGCGCGGGTCCTTTGCGGATTCGCGCGGCCGTGTCGTAGGCCGAACCGTGGCACGGACAGAAATAGCCGCCGAACGGCCCGCGATTCTCGCCCTCGCCAGTGCCCAGCGGAACGCAGCCTAAATGGGTGCAGACGCCTAGCGTGATCAACCAGTTGGTATGCCCCGGCTTGGTCCGCTGCGCCAGCGTCTGGGGATCGCGCAGGATCGAGATGTCAACCGCATTGGCTTCAGTGATTTCCTTGGGCGTCAGGTTGCGGATGAATACCGGCTGCTTGCGCCAACTGGTCTTGATCGCCTGCCCCGGCAAAATCTTGGAGATGTCGACCTCGACCGAGGCCATCGCCAGCACGTCGGCGCTTGGCGCCATCTGCACCAGCAACGGGGCGACGACCGCCACCGCGCCGACCCCGGCGAAGCTCAGTGCCGCGACATTGATGACATCGCGGCGGCGCATCCCGTCATCGGGCGCCACGTCGTTCGGACTGGTTTCAAGCGTTGCCATGCCTACCCTATTGATCGGCCCGGCCGCGCGAATGCGACCGGACATGATATGGCGCCGCGACGACACGAGGCCGGAGCGGGTTGGCGCGCCTGATAGCGCCTCGCCCGGATGTTGCAAACGCCAAAAAGCCCGCAAACCGAAGCTTGCCGCCATAGCGGCGGATGCCCTAGCGGCTGGAGGATGCGAATTGCCCTCTATCAACCCGAGATCGCGGGCAACGTCGGCGCCGTCTTGAGGCTCGGTGCGTGCCTCGGCGTCGTGGTCGACCTGATTGAGCCGATGGGCTTCGCGTGGGACGATGCTCGCGTCCGCCGCACGGCGATGGACTATATCGACGCGGTCGAAATCGAGCGTCACGCCGGCTGGGACGCCTTTCGTGCCGCCCGCTCCGGCCGCCTCGCCCTGCTGACGACAAAGGGCACCGTCTCGCTCTACGACGCCGCATTCCGGCCCGACGACACCCTCCTCATCGGGAAGGAAAGCGCCGGAGTCCCCGCCAACATCGCCGCGATATGCGCCCTTTCCGTGCGCATCCCGATCCGCGCCGAGGTGCGCTCGCTCAACCTCGCCACCGCCGCCGCGCTTGCCCTTGGCGAGGCGCTGCGGCAGACCGGACAACTGCCATGACCCCCCTCGACGACCAGCAACTCGCAACAAAAACCTGGTTCGAGTCCCTGCGCGACCGAATCACCGCCGAATTCGAAGCGATCGAGCGCGAGGCCGGCTCCGACGCGTCCTTCACCTTTACCCCGTGGGACCGCACCGAACGCGACGCCGAGGGCAACGAGACCCCCGGCGGCGGGGTGCGCGGTCAGATGAACGGCAAGGTGTTCGAGAAAGTCGGGGTCAACGTCTCGACCGTCGGCGGCGCGTTCAGCCCCGAATTTGCCGCCTCGATCCCCGGCGCCGACGACGACCCGAGCTTCTTCGCCACCGGCATCAGCCTGGTTGCGCACATGGCCAACCCGCACGTTCCCGCGGTCCACATGAATACGCGCTTCCTGACGACCACCCGCCGCTGGTTCGGCGGCGGCGCAGACCTGAACCCCGCCCTTCCCGATGACGAAGACACGGCCGCCTTCCACGCGCGCCTGCGCGCCGCCTGCGCCGCGCACGACCCGACCTTCTATCCGCGCTTCTCGAAATGGGCGGAGGAGTATTTCTGGCTACCCCACCGCCAGGTCGCACGCGGCGTCGGTGGAATTTTTTTCGACCGGCTCGAAGATCATTTCGAACCCCATTTCGCTTTCACCCGAGATGTCGGCGAAGCGTTCCTCGACATCTTCCCGCAAATCGTGCGGCGCCGCATGGACCAGCCGTTCACCGATGCCGACCGCCAGGCATTGCTCGAATATCGCGGCCGCTACGTCGAGTTCAACCTGCTGTTCGACCGCGGCACTTTGTTCGGGCTCAAGACCGGCGGCAACATCGACGCGATCCTGATGAGCCTGCCACCCCTGGCACGCTGGGCATGAGTCTCGACCCGCTCGCCCCGACCGAGCTTGCCGCGGTTGTAACCTATCTCGAAATGCGCGAGCCTCCGGTGGTGGCCATCCCGCCTTCGCCGCTGCGTCTCGATTCCCGCCCGGCGATTACCGCCGACGCCTATCGCGCGCTCTTCCGCAAGGTCGGCGCGCCGTGGCTATGGTTCTCGCGCCTGCTCCAGAGCGATGCCGAACTGACAACGCTGCTCCACGACCCCGCCTACGCCTTCCACGCCGTGATCGACGAGGCTGGAAACGATGTCGGAATTCTCGAACTCGACTTTCGCGCGGTCGGAGAGTGCGAACTCAGCTTCGTCGGCCTGGTCCCCACGCTCGCCGGCCACGGCCACGGTGGCTGGCTCATCGCCGAAGCGGTCAGCCGCGCCTGGGCTCACACCGGCGTCACCCGTGTCCATGTCCACACCTGCACGCTCGACCACCCCGCCGCGCTCGCCGCCTACCGCCGCGCCGGGTTCAACCCCTACGCGCGCGCAATCGAACGCTTCGCCGATCCCCGCGCCGCCGGTGTCCTGTCACCAGATGACGCGCCTCAGGTCGCGCTCCTCGGCACGCTTGCTTCGCCCGCGGCAAGCTGCGCATAGACCCGCGCGAAAAACACCGTGAACAGCACTGAAAAGACCGCCTGCGCCGCCGCCCCGACCACCGCGACGAGCAGCGCCGCAACGGTCCACGGCTCGGGATCGCCAAGCGCCAGCCGCACGCCCAACCCCATGATGCTCGTCAGCGCCACGATCGCCACCCCGCCGCCGATCGCCAGCAACAGCGCTGCGCCAAGCAGCTTCAGCACATGTCCCCTCGTCAGCGCGAAGCCGCGCTTTAGCAGGCGCACCGGCCCGCCCGGCTCGACCGCGGCAATCGCAGTGTTGAGCAGACAGCGCAGCCCCAGGATCAGTGCCGCGACGATCAGCACGGTCAGCCCCAGCGTGACCAGGATCGCCATGAACGGCTGCCCTCCGCCAGACTTCGCCATCGCCACGGCCACGCCGCCGACGAACAGAATCGCAAAGCTTAGCGGCAGCGCGATCAAGAACACGGACCCGACCAGCGCCGGCAGCCGCAGCGCCGCGTCGCGAATCGCCTCACCGACTGGCTCGCGGTGTCCAAGCGTCAGGCGAGCGATCGCGATCTGCCCGATCACCCCGATCAGAAGCTCGGCGAACAGCAGCAGCAGGAACGATGTTGTCGGTGTCTCGTTGCTCCTGACCGGACCGACCAGTCCGGCGACCACCCCCGGCAGGAACAGCAGCGCCAGCGCAATCGGCACCAGCAGCCGCGTCTCGCTCGAAACGAACGCAGCCGTTTCTTCCCAAGCCTTCGAAATCGACAGTCGCACGATGATGCTCTCCCCTCAGCCGTCGCACCTCTATGCGGGGGCGTCCGCGCGGTGGCAATCATGAGCGTCGCCTTGCCTCCGCCCGAATGGCGGGTCGAGCCCCGGCTTCTCGCTTACCCCGAAGCGCTAGCGACGATGGAACAACGCGCGGCAGAGATCCGCGCCGGAACCGCGCGCGAACTTGTCTGGCTGGTCGAGCACCCGCCCCTGTTCACCGCGGGCACGAGTGCCGCCCCGTCCGAACTCACCAACCCCGCCGGTTTTCCTGTCTTCATCGCCGGCCGCGGCGGGCGTTTTACCTATCACGGACCAGGCCAGCGCGTCGGCTATCTGATGCTCGATCTCGATGTGCGCGGCCGCGACATCCGCCATTTCGTTCACAGCCTCGAAGGCTGGCTGATCGCCGCGCTCGCCCGCCTTGGCGCGGCCACGCGCCGCGAACCGGGCCGCATCGGCCTGTGGGTCGGCCACGGTCTTGCCGAAGCCAAAATCGCCGCAATCGGCGTGCGAGTAAAGCGCTGGGTCACACTCCATGGCTTCTCGATCAACGTCGCGCCCGACCTCGCGCATTTCGATGGAATCATACCTTGCGGAATCCGCGATTTCGGGGTCACCAGCCTCGCCGAACTTGCTTTTTCGGCCGATATGGCCACTTTGGACACTGCACTGGAGGCAGAATTTGCTGAATTTCTCACCATTTTGAGCAATAAGCGTAAAGTCACTTGAGGCGGCGTAATCTTTTCGACTAATGTACGTTCGATTTGGGAAGCGGGGGTCTCTCGTTCCAGATCCTATAATCAAGGGAGTTTCTGAATGCGTGCTCTTATCCTGGTCGCCGGTGCGGCCCTGGCGGTTTCAGCTTGCAGCAGCAAGGAAGCCGCGAACAATACCATGAACGTTGATACCAACATGACCACCGAAAATGTCACCACCAACGACACCACCGCGGTCGACGCTTCGTCGAACATGGGCGGTAACATGGCGGCTGATGCCAACATGGCGATGAACTCGTCGAACACGATGAACTCGTCGAACGCGATGGGCGGCAACACGTCGACCAACAATTCGATGAGCATGACGACCAAGACCACCAAGAAGATGTAATCATCTTGACCGGCGTTCGCGCCGGTCGGTCGAACGATCAAGGGGCCCGGGCAGCTGCCCGCGGTCCCTTTTTCGTGTGATTAGAGCCTTGTCACCTCCGCTAGATGGCTTAGGTTCGACCGCTCGAAGGGCCGCCCGCGCGATCGGCCGTGGTAAAGGTTTGCCGTAATGCCGTCAGTTCGTAACGCCGCGATCGTCGCCGCCGCGCTTTGCGCCACTCCGCTTTCCGCCCAGGTTTATATCGTTCCCCCCGTCTTCACCGGCGAACCCGTCGTCGGCAGCGAGGACGGCCTCGGCCAGCCGCTCCCCGGTGCGACCGCTGAAGAATATTCTGCCGCGCTGGTTTGGGGCATGCGCTCGGGACTGAACGTTGCCGCATTGCAGTGCGCACAGACAGCCTTCTACGACACCACCGGCAACTATAACGCGCTGCTCGCCGACCATCGAAAAGAACTGGCCGCTGCCTACCAGGCGCTGACCAGCTATTTCGCGCGCGCCAACGGCGGTAGCGCCAGCGCGAAGAAAGTCGTCATGACCCGCGCCGGAATGAACGCGCTCAACCAGTATGACACGCGCAGCTACAATGGTTGGTCAACGCTCTATGCCCAGCGCGGCTTCTGCCACCAGGCGTCACGGGTCGGCAAGGCGCTGCGATTCGTTCCGATCGGCGGGCTGCTGCCCTTCGCGCAGGCCAACATGCGCAGCATGCGGAACAGCCTGATCTTCGCCGGTGACCCGCTGTTCGCGACGCGCCGCCTCTACCTTCCCGCGCCCGAAATCCGCTACCCCGACAATTGCTACGACAAGCGCGGCGACGTGAAGGCGAAGTGCCTGAGGTAAGTCAGGCTAGTCCGATGATCTTGTGCGTCTGCAGCGTCAGCCGCCACTTGGGCCGCGCCATCACCAGCCCGATCGCCGCGGCAAGCGCCGCCTTGCGATCCGCCCCGTCCATCGGCTGGATCAAATGATGTGCAAAATCCCACGCCTCAAGCTCGTCGAGGTCGATTCCTTCCTGCGGCCATACCAGCTTCAACTCGTCACCCGAGCGCTGGACCACCTCGCTCCCCGCCTTGGGGCTGATGCACAGCCAGTCGGGCCGCGGATCCGCCGGCAACGTTCCATTGCTCTCCATCGCCACCCGAAAGTTTCGCGCATGAAGTGCGTCAAGCAGCGGCGTATCGAACTGAAGCATCGGTTCGCCTCCGGTGACCACTACCAGACGCCCGGTCAGACCCTCGCCCCACAGCAGATCGACCTGCTCGGCCAACGCCCCGGCATCGGCGAACTTGCCGCCGCCCGTTCCATCGGTCCCGACGAAATCGGTGTCGCAAAACCGACATACCGCCGCCGCCCGGTCAACCTCGCGCCCCGACCACAGATTGCACCCGGCAAAGCGCAGGAACACCGCGCGGCTGCCCGACTGCACCCCCTCGCCCTGCAACGTCAGGAACGCCTCCTTGACCGCGTAGGCCATCAGACGGCGTAGCGCGTCGGGTCGGCGATCCCGGCCTCGGCGAATCCCTTGGCGCGAAGCCGGCACGCGTCACAGCGCCCGCACGCCCCGCCGTCGGCCCCGGGATCATAGCAGCTATGGCTCATCCCCGCGTCAAGCCCGAGTCGCTCGGCCTCGCGCGCAATGTCCGCCTTGGTCAGATATTGCAGCGGCGCATGGAGCGTGAACGGGTCGCCCTCGACCCCCGCCTTGGTCGCTTGGTTAGCCAATGCCTCGAACGCTTCGATAAATTCGGGCCGGCAATCGGGATAGCCTGAATAGTCGAGCGCATTGACCCCGACGAACAGGTCGCGCGCTCCCGCCGCCTCCGCCCAAGCCAGCGCCAGGCTTAGGAAAACGGTATTGCGCGCAGGCACATAGGTGACGGGAATACCCTCTCCGACACCGTCTTTTGGAACCTCGATATCCGCGGTCAACGCCGACCCACCAAAGCCGGTCAGGTCGATCGGCAGCACGATGTGCCGCTCGGCAAGCTGTCCCGCGATCGCCCGCGCGGCGTCGATCTCGACCCGATGCCGCTGGCCATAATCGATCGTCAGCGCGAGCACTCCAAACCCCGCTTGCCGTGCCAAGGCGGCGCACACCATCGAATCGAGCCCGCCCGACAGCAGTACGACCGCGCGCCTGGTCACAGCGCGATCCCGACCCGCGGAGCAAGCCAGATGAAGCCCGCGTAGAGCGCGATCGTCACCGCGCAGGCGATCCCCAGCGCTGCCCAGAAACCAATCCCCGCTCGGATCAACCTAGGAATGATCAGGAACAGCGGCAGGGACGGCAACACGAACCAGATCGCCCCGCTCGACAGCGCCGCGACCTTGCCCGCATCGCCGCTGTCGCGCCACAACCAGATCATCGCCATTAGCGACGTCAGCGGCAATGACGCCACCAGCCCGCCCCATCCGGGATAGCGCCGCGCAATCTCGGAAACTGCTGCAGCGATCAGACCCGAAATCCCTGCCTTGATCCAAAAATACAGCATCGCGGGCCTCTAGCGTTGCGCGCCACACAAAAATAGGGCCGCCTTGCGGGCGGCCCCAGGGGCGGGCAAGGCCCGATAGGAGGAACGCGTGCTCATGAAGCACGCAACTTCCATACCGTCATCTTGGTAAACAGATGCTTAACGGCCCGGACAGTTTCCAACCCGGCGCGCATGCAGGGCATAGGCAAACGGCGTCCCGTTCGAGATCCCCTGAGTGTCGATCCGCAAGGATCGCGGGGTCAGCAGCACGATCTGCGACTGGCCAAAACCGCCCCCGGCGCAGGTATACTGGATCTTCGCCGCAGCCCCCTGCTCTGAGATGATCACCCGAGTGCATGCCTCGCCGCGATGTTCCCATTGCGTCAGGATCATCGGGTCGGCCAAACAGATTTTTTGGGCCGCTGCGCCTGTCGCGCTATGGCTGATCTCCCATAGCCCGGCCTTGGCACTGCGCGGAGAATCGGTCGCCGGTCCGCTGGCGGCCAGCTCGAAGGCGCCTATCGCCAGCGCCGCATAAGCGACTCGCCGCTCTCCCCTGCCCATCTGCGCGCCATATCATGACGGACCCCAACGTCCTACGCAGCGTCAGCCTCGTCCAGATGGATCGGGAAGCTCGTCGCGCAAAACGCGCAGTCGACCCGGATCAGCCCGTCATCGCCCACCATCTGCGCTCGTTCCTCCACGGGGAAGCGCGCGATCACCGACCGGACATAGTCGGGATCGCAGCGGCAGCCCTTGGCCAGCACGATCGGCTCAAGCGTTCGAATTTCCTCTTCCTCGTGAAACAATCGCCAGACAAGTTCGTCCAGCGGTAGCGCCGGATCGGTCAGCTCCTCCGCCTTGACCGACCCCGCCAGCACCGCAACGTGTGGCCAGTCGGGGTGGTCGAGCCGCGTGTGCAACCGATCGCGCCCCTCCTCGCCCTCGGGCAGATGCTGGAACAGCAGCCCACCGGCCTGCCAATTCCCGTCCTCGCCCTTGCGCGCGGCGAGGCGCACCAGCGACGGGATCTGCTCCGACTGGGTGAAATAGCTTTGCGCCGCCGCCGCCAGGCTCTCGCCCTCCAGCGGCACGATCCCCTGATAGCGCTCGTCGGTTGCAGGCTGGTCGAAGGTGATCGCCAGGTACGCCTTGCCGAACAGCGCGAACAGCGACGGGGACGGCCCCGCCTCGGCCAAACGCAACGGGTCATGCTTGACATAACCGCGCAGCTCTCCGCCCAGATAGTCGCACACCAGCAGGTCGACGATCCCGCCCTGGGTTTGCGCCTGGAGCGTCATCTGCCCGCCCTTGTCCTTGAGCAATGTGCCCAGCAGCGCGGTCAGCGTCAGCGCCTCGGCGAGCAGTTGCTCGATCACCGGCGGGTAATTGTGGTTGGCAAGGACGGCATCGAGCGACGCGCCCAGCCGGGCCGTTCGTCCGCGCGCGTGGCGCTTCGGAAGCGTCACGCCAAGCGCGACATCGGTGAAAAGCGGAAGGGTCATCACCGCGCGAGATAGGTGCGCGGACCCCGCTTCACAACTTGCCGAGGCACCACAGCAGCAGCGACTTTTGCGCGTGAAGGCGGTTCTCGGCTTCGTCCCACGCCGCCGACTGCGCCCCGTCGAGCACTGCGTCCGAAACCTCTTCGCCGCGATGAGCGGGCAGGCAGTGCATGAATACGGCCTCTTCCCCCGCGCCGGCCATCAGCGCCTCATCGACCGCAAAGGGTGCCATCACCCGCGCGCGATTGTCGCTGTCGGCCTGCCCCATCGAGGTCCATGTGTCGGTCACGATCACATCCGCCCCGACCGCCGCGCTTGCCGCATCGCGGACGATCGGCACGCTGCGCCCCCTCGCCGCCGCTTCCTTCAGGACAGCAATGTCGGGTTCGAACCCTTCCGGGCACGCCACAGTCACGTCGAAAAACATCAGCGACGCCGCCTCGATCAGCGAGTTGCAAACATTATTGCCGTCCCCGAGCCACGCCCATTTGCTCCCCGCCAGCTTGCCCTTGCGCTCGATCAGCGTGAGCATGTCGGCGAGGATCTGGCACGGGTGCGACAGGTCGGTCAGGCCGTTGATCACCGGCACGCTCGCCGCCGCCGCCAGTGCCTCCGCCCTCGAATGCGAATCGGTGCGGATCATGATCGCGTCGGCAAGGCGCGACAGGACCCGCGCCGTATCCCCGACGCTCTCGCCGCGCCCCAACTGGCTCGACCCCGAATCCAGGATGATCGCGCTCCCACCCAATTGCCGCATCGCCAGATCGAAGCTGACCCGTGTCCGCGTCGAATTCTTCTCGAAGATCATCGCCAGCACATGGCCCGCGAGCGGCGCGTCGGCGTCGACCTTGCCCTTGGGCCACCCGGCGCGCGCGGCTTTCCGTTCCTGCGCATCGCCCAGAATCGCCGCGATCGCCTCGCCGCCAGCGTCGGAGAGGCTGAGGAAGTGCCGGACCCCGTCTTTGCCTAACGAAAGCGTCACGCCGCCTGCGCGACCTTGTACGCCGCCGCCGCCGCCGACAGCCCATCGACGAACTCGCGGATATGGCTTTCCTCGATGTTGAGCGGGGGCAGGACGCGGATGACATTGTCCCCCGCCGCAACGGTCAAGATCCCGCGCGTCCGCAGGTAAAGCACGAACTCGCGGCTATCGGACTTCATCTTGATGCCCAGCATCAGACCCATTCCCCGCACCCCTTCGAAGATCGAGTCGTGATTGGGGATCATCTGCTCCAATGCCGCACGAAGCCGCTCACCGGTGCTGCGGACCTGCGCCAGAAACTCGTCATTGGCGACGACATCGAGCACCGCCTGCCCTGCAGCCATCGCCAGAGGATTGCCGCCATAGGTCGACCCATGCGTTCCCACGACCATCCCCGCCGCGGCTTTCTCGGTGGCGAGACATGCCCCAAGCGGGAACCCCCCGCCGATGCCCTTGGCCGAGGCCATGATATCGGGCGTGATGCCATATTGCTCATGCGCGTAAAGCGTCCCGGTGCGCGCCACCCCGCATTGGACCTCGTCGAGCACCAGCATCAGATCATGCTCGTCGCACAGCGCACGAAGCCCTTGCATGAACTCCTTTGACGCCGGCCGGATCCCGCCCTCGCCCTGCACCGGCTCAACCAGGAAACCCGCCGTGTGCGGCCCCATCGCCGCCTTGGCTGCCTCCAGATTGTCGAACTCGACCACTGTGAAGCCGGGCAGCAAGGGCTCGAACCCGTCGCGCATCTTCTCCTGATTAGTCGCCGAGATGGTTCCCAGCGTCCGCCCGTGGAAGGCATTGGAAAAGCTGATCAGCTCAAACTTGTGCGGGTTGCCCTTGGCGTGGTGATACTTCCGCGCGGTCTTGATCGCGCATTCGACCGCTTCGGCGCCAGAATTGGTGAAGAACACCGTGTCGGCGAAGGTCAGGTCGACCAGCCGCTGCGCGAACGCCTCACCTTGCGGGCTGCCATAAAGGTTCGACACATGCACCAGCGTCGCCGCCTGTTCCTGCACCGCCTTGGTCACATGCGGGTGCCCGTGGCCAAGCAGATTGACCGCGATCCCGCTCGCGAAATCGAGATATTTCTCGCCGCCCTCGCCCCAAAGATAGGCACCCTCACCTCGCACCGGCCGCACCGGCGAGCGCGGATAGACGGGCATGAGCGGCGTGATGGCCATGTAATACTCCTGAGATCATGAGCGGCGGTCCCCCGGGACCGACCCCCGCCTCTATAGTCAGGCGCCCCCAAAAGGAAAAGGCGCCCGGACCCTGAGGACCGAACGCCTTTCCCCCAAGCAGCCGGTGCATGCTGCCTAGTTCGTGCCGCGCCTAGTCGTCGTCGCGCTCGTGGTTGTCCCCGTCGTCGCCCTGCCAGTCACCATTCTGCTGGCCATTTTGATTCTGATAAACGAACCCCCTGCCGCGCCCGTAGCGGCCGTCACGATCGTTCGCGTTATGGCTGACGCGCTGCTCGAGCCGCTGAAGCTGGCGCTGGAACTGCCACTGCTCCCGCTGGTCGATCCCGTTATAGGCCGACTGGCGAACCTGTTGGCGCAGGCGCTGCGCTTCATAGTCGAGACTGTAGGCTTCCCGCCCCGAAAGCGTCCGATTGCGAGCGAGCATCCGGATCTGCTGTCGCACTTGATCGACCCTGGCGATCAGGATGCGCGCGTCGCCACGGTTGTACTGATTATAGCCATAGTTCTGCTGATACGGCTGATTATAGCCCTGGTTATACCCATAGGCCTGCTGCGGATAATATTGCGCCGCAGCCGGGGCGGCGATCGCCAGCGCCGAAGCGGCCAGGGCGCCTGAGATGATCAACTTACGCATTGCGTTGTCCTTTCCGATAAGTTGCAATGCTTTTACGCACGACGCGCTGCGCCAAGACTGAACATGTCCGTTATCTGGCGTTCAACTTCTGCCGGCGTGCATGTTAGTTTTTGATCTTCCACCCGCTGCGCAGAAGGCCATAGCAGACCGCCCACAACGCGAGGTTGACAACCAACAACCCCACCGCCCCTATCACCAACGGCGAATCTGCGATCCCCAGCAGCCCGTAACGGAACCCTGAAATCACATAGAAAAATGGATTGGCATGGCTGATCGCTCGGAACACCGGGCTCAGCTGATCGACCGAATAGACCGTCCCCGACAGCAGCGACAGCGGCAGCACGACGAAATTTGTGACCATCGCCGACTGGTCGAACTTGTCCGCCCAGATCGACGTCAAGAGCCCAAGCAGCCCGAGCATCGTCGCCCCCATCAGCCCGAACCACAGCATCGCCACCGGATGCGCGATCCCGACCGACACGTTCGGCCACACCAGCAGCGCCAGCCACACCGCCGTCCCGACCAGGAACGCCCGCGTCACCGCCGCACCGACGATCCCGGCGATCAGCTCACCGACCGACAGCGGCGGCATCAGATAATCGACGATCGTCCCCTGCATTTTCCCCACGAGCAAGGCAAACGAGCTATTCGCGAAACTATTTTGCAGCATCGCCGAGATGATCAGCCCCGGCGCGATGAAGTCGGCGAACCGCACCCCCATGATGTGGATGCCGGCGCGACCCTGCGCCACGGTAAAGATCGTCAGCAGCAGCAGCGCATTCACGGCCGGTGCCCACAGCGTCTGCATGTGGACCTTCAAAAACCGCCGCACCTCCTTTATATAAAGGGTCTGAAGCCCGCCCCAGTTGACGCCGCTCAAGGTCGGGACCCCCGGCTCGAAGCGGACCCACGATGATTTCGGGGTGTGGGGGCTGGGCTGGTCGTTCACGGCATCATCGCCTATCGGTCAGGACAAAGCTGCGCAACCTTATCGGACGCGCGACAGAAATTGGAGTGAGAATGAGCTGGACTGACGAGCGCATCGATCGACTGAAAGCTATGTGGACCCAGGGGTCGACCGCAAGCCAGATCGCCGAGGAATTGGGCGGCGTCAGCCGTAACGCCGTCATCGGCAAGGCGCACCGCCTTGGCCTCGACGCGCGCCCGTCGCCGGTCAAGGCTGGTGAGGAAAAGGGAAAGAAGGCCCCCGCTGCCAAGCCCGTTCCGGCAGCTGCCGGGCCTACCACCGCGCCGATGCCAACGCCGAAGCCAGCGCCGAAGCGCGAGATCAAGCCTGCCCCAGTGTCGCGCGCCAAGCGGGTCGCCGCCGATGACGACGATGGCCCCGATCCGCTCGCCCAGCCGACACGCAAGATCACCCCGACCGACGCCTCGCGCATGCCCGTCCAGACGCTCGTCCCGGCGCGCGAGGGTGCTGATCCTTCGACCATCCAGTATCGCTCGGTCGGCCCCGGCGGCTTCATCCGCCAGGGCCCCGGCGACACCCAGCCGCCAATTCCGCCCGCGCCGCCGCGCCGTCTCGTCCCTGCCAAGCCCTCGGCCGAGGTCGCCGAACGCACCAGCCTGCTCGATCTCAACGACCGCATCTGCCGCTGGCCGCTTGGCCATCCCGGAGAACCCGACTTCCACTTCTGCGGCGAGGCCTCGAACCCGGGCTTCCCCTATTGCGTCGCGCATTGCGGGGTCGCCTACCAGGCCCAGCTCCCCCGCCGCGACCGCCGTCCGCCCCCGCCGCTCCCCTACGGTGGCCCGCGCGTTCGCTAGGTCATCATCCGCTCGCCGAGCGGTCCGTTGAGCCACGATGGTCGGGGCGATCACTGACACGAATGCCGTGTTCGCAGATATTAGCCCGGCGTTTCGAAATTGACGTCGAGCCGCGTTGAATAGCCACTGTGATCGAGAGTAGCGGCCATCGTCCCCCCGAGCTGGCGCACTGACGCTTTAAGGATCTTGAGTCCCAGCCCGATGCGTTCGCCCGGTTCGCCCGCCTTGGCCTCGCGTTGCTCGGCGTCATCGCTGCACTCAATCCGATAACCGGCATCCGCCACGCGCATACCACTCAGCATGATCGTTCCCGAGGACTGTCTGAACGAATGCTTTGACGCATTCGCTGCAAGCTCGTTGACGATTGTTGCCACGATCGACGCCTCCCGTGGCATGACCGCCACATTCTCGAAGCTGCCTTTGACCGAGATATCGCCCGCGAGCGTCGAATCGATGAAGCCTACCGCTTGGTCGAGATACGGCCCCAATTCGATCAGCCCAGCATTCCCGGCAATGCCCAGATGTTCGTGAAGCACAGCGACGATGCTGATCTGCCGCGCCACCCGCTCAAGCGAGTCGCGGGCATCTTCCTTGTCCGACGCCTGTCGCTCGAGCGAGACGAACGCGCCAACCACCTGGAGCGAATTCTTGACGCGATGATCGATTTCGCTTCGAAGCACTGCCTCGTTGGCGATGACAGCCCGCAAGTCGAGTTGTGTCATGACTTGCTTGGCAAGGATTCGCAGGGCATCGCGCTGCAACGGGTTGAGCGTCCGGGGCTGATCGTCGAGCACGCACAACGTGCCGATCGGATAGCCGCCCTTGGACTTGAGCAACGCCCCGGCATAAAAGCGCAGTCCCGGGTCAGCGAGGCACAGGGGATTATCTGCCATCCTTGCGTCGGCCAGCGTATCGCGGATTTCGACGAACTCATCTTCCAGAATGACATGGGCGCACAAGGACGTGTCGAGCGGCGTTTCGCGTACCCCAAGGCCGGTTTCGGCCTTGAACCATTGTCGCGTCTCGTCGATCAAGTTGATGACGGCTATCGGCGCTTCGCAAATCCGCGACGCAAGCATGACGATGTCGTCGAAATCCGATTCTCGTGGCGTATCGAGGATGTCATATGCCCGCAGCGCAGCCAGTCGCGCGGATTCGAACGGATGATGCTGGGCTATCATGCGGAATACTCAGCTTAAGCCGGTCCAAAACGCAAGAGTGCTTTCTTCCTCGGGCCGGGATCGGCCTCGCTGATGCCAATTCGACAGCCGACTCACTCTTCCACAATCGAAGCACCGCCCGCTTGGCATCGGGCGCGCCCGCCCCCTATAGCGTTCGCTTAATGTCCGACCTCTTCGCTTCCCCCTCGTCCGCTCCCGCCCCCGCCACCTACGACGCCTCGTCGATCGAGGTGCTCGAGGGGCTTGAGCCCGTCCGCCGCCGCCCGGGCATGTATATCGGTGGGACCGACGAGCGCGCGCTCCACCACCTCGCCGCCGAGGTGATCGACAATTCGATGGACGAAGCGGTCGCCGGCCACGCCACCCGCATCGAGGTCGAACTCGGCCTTGGCAATCGCCTGACGGTGACCGACAACGGCCGCGGCATCCCGGTCGACGCCCACCCGAAATACCCCGGCCAGTCGGCACTCGAGGTCATCCTCACTACGCTCCACTCGGGCGGCAAGTTCGAGGGCAAGGCCTACGCCACGTCCGGCGGTCTCCACGGCGTCGGGATCAGCGTCGTCAACGCGCTCTCCACCGACACCGTCGTCGAAGTGGCTCGCGACAAAAAGCTCTACCGCCAGACCTTCGCGCGCGGTCTCGCCACGTCAAAACTGGCCGAAGTCGGCGCCGCCCCCAACCGTCGCGGCACGACCATCGCCTTCACCCCCGACATCGAAATCTTCGGCGCCGAAATGCACTTCGACCCCGCGCGCCTCTATCGCCTCGCCCGCTCGAAGGCCTATCTCTTCGCCGGGGTCGAGATCCGCTGGCGCTGCGACCCGGCGCTCGCTTCGGCCGACGCCCCCGAACAGGCCGTGTTCCAATTCCCCGGCGGCCTTGGCGACCATCTCAATGAAACCCTCGAAGGCCGCGACTGCATCTCCTCGCCCCCCTTCACCGGCCGCCAGGACTTCCCCGAGGGCCAGGGCTCGGTCGAATGGGCCGTCGCCTGGCCGGTGTGGTCCGATGGCAGCGAAACCTATTACTGCAACACTATCCCGACCCCCGACGGCGGCACCCACGAAGCCGGGTTGCGCGCTGCCCTCACCAAGGGCGTGCGCGCGTTCGGCGAGCTCGTCGGCAACAAGCGCGCCAAGGACATCACCGCCGACGACGTCTTCAACCAGATCGAACTGATGCTCTCGCTGTTCCTGCGCAACCCGCATTTCCAGAGCCAGACCAAGGACCGCCTCACCTCCCTCGAAGCCGCGCGCTTCGTCGAGGCCGCCGTCCGCGACCATTTCGACCATTATCTCGCCGACAATATGGACCGTGGCCGCGCCCTTCTCGGCGCGATCGTCGAGCGGATGGACGAGCGGCTCAAACGCCGCGCCGAACGCGAGGTCAAGCGCAAGACCGCCACCTCGGCGCGCAAGCTCCGCCTCCCCGGCAAGCTCACCGACTGCGCCACCGACGACGCCGCCGGCACCGAACTGTTTATCGTCGAAGGCGACAGCGCCGGCGGCTCGGCCAAACAGGCGCGCAACCGCAAGACGCAGGCAATTCTCCCTATTCGCGGCAAGATCCTCAACGTCGCCAGCGCCACCGCCGACAAGATCCGCGCCAACAACGAAATCGCCGACCTCCAGCTCGCGCTCGGCTGCGGCATCCGCGACCGCTTCGACGAGAATGCGCTGCGCTACGAGCGGATCATCATCATGACCGACGCCGACGTCGACGGCGCCCACATCGCCACGCTGTTGATGACCTTTTTCTTCCAGGAAATGCCCGAACTGGTGAGGCGCGGTCACCTATTCCTCGCCCAGCCCCCGCTCTATCGCCTGACTGTCGGCGCCAAATCGCTCTACGCCCGCGACGACGCGCACCGTGAGCAGATCATGGCCAAGGAGTTCAAGGGCAAGAACGTCGACGTCGGCCGTTTCAAGGGGCTCGGCGAGATGAACCCCGACCAGCTCAAACAGACCACCATGGACCCCGCGACCCGCTCGCTCCTGCGCATCACCCTCCCCGTCGAGTATCAGGACCGCCAGCCGGTCAAGGACCTCGTCGAGCGCCTCATGGGCAAAAATCCCGAACACCGCTTCAACTTCATCCAGGCCAGCGCGGCCTCAGTCGACGAAAGTGCAATCGATGCCTGAACAATCCCCGTCTCTAGCGGCACGAACCCTGCGACGTCTCCGCGTCTTGCAGTCCCTGCCGGGCTGGGGGAAGCTCGTGCAGCGCCTCGTTCCAGAGGACGCCAAAAGGACATTTCTTGTCAAGAATGAAGGGATCTGGTCCGGGGGCGCACTTGATTCTTACATCGAGCGGCAGACCTATTTGTTCGGTCAATATGAAGCGAGGAACATCGCCGCCTTCCTCTCTGCCATTCCAGCCGCCCGCCGCAACTGCATCCTCGACGTCGGTGCCAACATCGGAACGCACTCGCTGGCGTTCGCGAAGCATTTTGCCGAGGTCCACGCCTTCGAACCCAATCCCACTGCCTTTGCCAAGCTGCTCGCCAATCTTCGCCTCAACCCCGGGCTCGATGTTACGGCGCATATGGTCGGTCTCGCAAATGTCTCGTCCGAACTAGACTTCTATCTTACCGAGAAGCCCAACCTCGGCATGGGCACCTTCTCGACCGACGAACAATATGATGTTCCGTTGATCAAGATCGGAACGGCGCGGGTCGAACGCGGCGACGATTTTCTGAAGGATCGGCTTCGGCACAAGGTCGATGCGGTCAAGATCGACGTCCAGGGCCTCGAACCAGAAGTCTTGCTCGGCATGCGCGAGCTGCTTGCCGCTTCACGCCCATACGTCTGGTTCGAAGTGTCACCGCCGACCGTCACCAAATTCCACGACCGCGCGGCGCTGGCCGATTATTTCCCCTACAAGTTCGAACTCAGCCTTTTCGGGAACGGCCGGGGTAAGGCGCCGCTAAGCGAATGGCGCCATGCCCAACTGGTCAGCGGCGACTTCCTGGCCTGCCCTGTCGACTGATAGAGCGGCTTGAGCAGCGCCGGGAGAAGCTAGCGCGGAGCCGGGACGGCATCGGTGTGATGGCACACAGAATGAACTCCTCGACTTCGACGAACAGGCTGACGAGGTCGACCAACTTTTCTTTGTGGAAAAGCGCCGGACTTGCGGTCGGGCCGCGGGACTGAGATCCCTTGCGGGTGGCCTAGTCGAACAGCCGATCAACCGCCCCGTTCATGCGAGACGCAAACGCGGCGATCGCGAAGACTTCAATCCCGGGCGGTCGACCGCGCGGCCGTGCAAAGGCTTCGCCGAGCGCCTGCTCGACCGCCGCCTCATCGTGAGGATCGACCGCCCAGCCCATCCCCGCGACCGCTTCCGCTCCACCGTCGAGCGAACTTGCAATCGTCGGCACTCCGCACGCCTGCGCTTCGAGCAGGACGATCCCCAGTCCTTCCCCGCTGCTCGGCAGGATGAAAGCGTCAGCCAAGCGGTAATGATCGGCGAGCTCGGCCGGCTCGATATAGCCAGTGATGACGACCCGGCTTTCAAGCCCGGCGGCGGCGATAATCGCCTCGATCCGTCCGCGTTCGCTGCCTCCTCCGCCAATGACATAGATCAGGTCGGGCCAGCGCTTGATCAGGCGCGGCAGCTGCAGAATTATCCGCGCAAAGCCCTTTTTGTTCTGGTCCTCGCCGACCCGCGAGACCGTCAGCATTACCCGCTTGCCGCCAAGCCCGTAGCGCTGGACCAACGCTGCGGGCTTCGGCCCCGGCATAAAGCGTCCAAGGTCGACCGTGCCGGGCAGGATCGCGAACGGCCG
>JANXUU010000155.1 GCA_025356055.1 Sphingomonas sp.
AGCGGTGCTTCAACAAACTCAAAAACGCCCGTCGCCTCGCAACCCGCTACGACAAAACCGCCGACAGCTACCTCGGCTTCATCCACATCGTCTCAATCCGCCTGTGGATGAACCAATTTGTCAACGAGTCCTACGTCGCTCCTTCGAGTGAATGTGCGATTTTAGGTGTGCCGCAATCGAGGGCATAACCTACAACTCGGACCGTTCGTATCACGTTGGGATCGCCGAGAGCCATGCGCAGCCGGCGAATGTGAACGTCGACCGTGCGAAGCTCGATCTCCTCGCTATGTGGCCACACGGTTTCGAGCAGTTGCTGGCGCGAGAAGACCCGTCCGGGATGCTCGAGGAAATGGCGCAGCAGGCGATATTCGGTCGGGCTTAGGTTGAGCGCCGCGCCGTCTCGCCGGACCCGATGCGCGGCGAGGTCCATTTCCAGCCCGCTGTAGCTGAGCGTTTCGGCCGCAAGTGCCGGGCGGACACGTCGCAGCACGGCCGCGGCGCGGGCAACGAGTTCCTTCGGGCTGAATGGCTTAGTGACGTAGTCGTCGGCACCGGTCTCGAGCCCGCGCAGGCGGTCTTCTTCTTCACCTCGCGCGGTGAGCAGGATGATGGGCAGGTTCGCGGTGGCGGGCTTACGGCGAAGGCGGCGGCAAAGCTCGATGCCGCTGATGCCCTCGATCATCCAATCAAGTATTATGAGGTCTGGACGAATCTCTTCGATCAGAATTAGTGCCTCATCACCGTTTGGCGTGCTTGTCACTGTGTAGCCGTCGCGAGTGAAGTGGAACTTCACGAGATCGGCGATCGCCCGGTCGTCTTCGACAAGCAGGAGCCTCTTTGTAGCATTGCGCATTGAGTTAATCCGTGACGGTGCCGCCACGGAAGCGCTCTGCCATGTGCTGGCCAGTTGCGGCATAATAGACCATCTCCGCGATGTTGGTGGCATGATCGCCAACGCGTTCGATATTCTTGGCAACGAACAGGAGGTGCGCCGACTGACCGATGTTCTGGGGATTTTCCATCATGTAGGTCAGCAGCGTGCGGAAGATCGAGTTGTAGAAATCGTCGACCGCCTGGTCGCGAGCACATACCCGGACGGCGACGTCGGCGTCGCGCTCGACGAACGCGGTCAGCACGTCGTGGACCATCTCGGTGGCGATCCGCGCCATTTCGGGAAGCAGCGACATCGGTTCGATCGCGGCCGAATTCTCGAGCTGAGACACGCGCTTGGCGATGTTTTTGGCATAGTCGCCGATGCGTTCGACGACGCTCGAAATCTTCATCGCCGCGACAATCTCGCGCAGGTCGCCCGCCATCGGCGCGCGCAGCGCCAGTATGTGGATCGCGCGGCGTTCGGTCTCGACCTCCAGTGCGTCGAGTTTCTTGTCATTCTCGACGATACGCAGCGCACCTTCGAGATCGCGCTGGACGAGGCAGCGCATCGACTCGCGAATGGCATGCTCGGCAAGCCCCCCCATCTGCGAAATGAGCGCGCGCAGCCGATCTAGATCTACGTCGAATGCCTTGAGCGTATGTCCGGCGGTGGTGGCCATGTTTTTCCTCCCACTCAGCCGTAGCGGCCGGTGATGTAGTCCTGGGTGCGCGATTCTACCGGGTTGGTGAAGATGTCCTTGGTCCGGCCATATTCGACCATCACGCCGAGGTGGAAGAAGGCGGTGCGTTGCGACACCCGCGCCGCCTGCTGCATGTTGTGCGTGACGATGGCGATGGCGTAGCGGCCGCGCAGTTCGTGGATCAGCTCCTCGATCTTGGCGGTGGCGATTGGATCGAGCGCCGAGCATGGCTCGTCCATCAAAATCACTTCTGGGTCGACCGCGATGGCGCGAGCGATGCACAGCCGCTGCTGCTGGCCGCCCGACAAAGCGGTGCCGCTTTCCTGGAGCCGGTCCTTGACCTCGTCCCACAGGCCGGCGCGCTTGAGGCTTTTCTCGACGATCGCGTCGAGTTCGGACTTGCCCTGGGCGAGGCCGTGGATGCGCGGGCCGTAGGCGACGTTCTCGAAGATCGACTTGGGAAAAGGGTTGGGCTTCTGGAACACCATTCCGACGCGGGCGCGCAGCTGGACAACGTCCATGTCGGGGCCGTTGATGTCATTGCCGTCGAGCGTGATTTCGCCGGTGACGCGGGCACCGGGGATGGTGTCGTTCATGCGGTTGAGGCAGCGCAGGAAGGTCGACTTGCCGCAGCCCGAGGGGCCGATGAATGCGGTGACGCGATCGTCGTGGATGTCGATCGACACGCCCTTGAGCGCTTCCTTCTCGCCGTAGGAGACGTGAATATCTTGAGCGTGCATCTTGGCTGGCTTGCTACCAAGCGGCTCCAGCCGCGGCGGTGGCGCGACCTCAAAAACGGTTGCGGCGGGCCCAGCCGGGGGGCGTCTCCAGTCGAGACTAGACGGCCCCGCGAGGGCGTCCTCGCCACCCATTTCATCACGCTGATCATTCGCCGAGGCGACAGCGATCGCCGTCGACGGCATTGGGATCGGTGAAGTCGAATTGAGAGGCAATTTCTCTTTGGTCATATTGTTCACCAGCGACGCTCGAAGCGGTTGCGGAGATAGATGGCGAGTCCGTTCATGACGAGCATGAAGACGAGCAGGACGATGATCGCCGCGCTGGTCTTCTCGACGAACGAGCGATCGACCTCGTCGGACCACAGGAAGATCTGGACAGGAAGGACGGTGGCCGGGTCGGCGATCCCCCCCGGCGGGGCGGCGATGAAGGCCCGCATCCCGATCATCAGCAACGGCGCGGTCTCACCCAGCGCACGCGCCATGCCGATGATCGTGCCGGTCAGGATGCCGGGTAGCGCGAGCGGCAGGACGTGGTGGAACACGACCTGCATCTTCGACGCGCCAACCCCCAATGCGGCGTCGCGAATCGACGGCGGGACCGACTTGATCGCGTTGCGCCCGGCGATGACGATGACCGGCATGGTCATCAGTGCGAGCGTCAGCCCGCCGACCAGCGGCGCCGAGCGCGGCAGGTTCATGAGGTTGAGGAACACGGCCAGCCCGAGCAGGCCGAAAATGATCGAGGGGACCGCGGCGAGATTGTTGATCGACACTTCGACAAGGTCGGTCCAGCGATTGCGCGCCGCAAACTCCTCGAGATAGAGCGCCGACAGCACCCCGACCGGGAAGGCCAGTCCCATCGTCACGATGATCGTCAGGAAGCTGCCCTTAAGCGCGCCCCACACCCCGACCGCCGAGGGGTCGGTGGCGTCAGACGCGGTCAGGAAATCGAGGTTGAAGGTTCGACGCAGGCCATCCTTGGCCGTGATCGCGGCGATGATCGCCTCCTGCTCCGGCGCGCCATCGCCCTTAGCGGCGACGTCGACCTTGCCCGACACGGGGAGCCATACCTCGGCGGAATGCGAAAGCAGCGTCGGATCGGCGATCAGCTTGCGACCAAGCGCGCGGACGCCGCTTTCGCCGAACATCTCGCTCGCGGCTGGCCCATAGTTGGCGATAGCCGCCTGGGTCAGCGCGCCCTCGAGATTGGCTTGGGCGACTATCTGTGGTGCGTCGGCCCCCTTGAGCGTGGCGGGATCCAGGATGACGTCGGACTTCGGCAGGTCGAGCTGGAGCCTGGCCTCGGTATGGCTAAACCCGCCCAATCCCTTCGACGCCATCGTGAACAGAAGGAAGGCAAGGAAGGCCACCGACAGCCCGACGGCGAGAAAGCCCAATGCACGGAACCGCCGCTCGGACGCATAGCGACGCGCTACGCGTTTCTGCATCGACCCGTTGGTCCAGCGCGAGGCAGGCGTACTACTCATACGCTTCCCGGTAGCGCCGCACGACGCTCAACGCGATGAGGTTGAGGATCAGGGTGATGACGAACAGCAACAGCCCAAGCGCGAACGCGGCGAGCGTCTTGGCACTGTCGAACTCCTGGTCACCGGTCAGCAATTGCACGATCTGCACGGTAACAGTGGTCACCGCGTGGAACGGGTTGGCGGTCATGCTCGCGGAAAGCCCTGCGGCCATGACGACGATCATCGTCTCGCCGATTGCGCGGCTGACCGCGAGGAGGACTCCGCCGACCACGCCGGGGAGGGCGGCGGGGAGGACGACGCGCTTGATCGTCTCGGACTTTGTCGCGCCCAAGGCCAGGCTGCCGTCGCGCATCGCCTGGGGGACCGCGGCGATGCTGTCGTCGGCCATCGACGAGACGAACGGAATGATCATGATCCCCATCACGAGTCCCGCAGCCAAGGCGCTTTCGCTGCTCGCCGAGGTGACCCCGATTGATACACCGAGATCGCGCACCATCGGCGCGACGGTCAGCGCGGCGAAATAGCCGTAGACCACGGTCGGCACTCCGGCGAGGATCTCGAGGATCGGCTTGAGCCACGATCGCACTCGGGGCGGGGCATATTGGGTGAGGAAGATCGCGCTCATCAGCCCGAGCGGGATGGCGACGATCATGGCGATGATCGCGCCGATGAAGGCGGTGCCCCAGAACAACGGTACCGATCCGAACTCGCCTGACGATCCGGCCTGGTCGGCGCGCATCGCCATCTGCGGCGACCAGCTGGTACCGAACAGGAATTCGGTCGGGCTGACCAGTTTGAAGAAGCGAATGCTCTCGAATAGCAACGACAGAACGATACCGAGCGTGGTCAGGATGGCGACAGTCGAGGCGGCCATCATCAGCAGCATCACCCACCGCTCGACCCCAGCGCGGGCGCGGAACTCGAACTTAACCCGGCTCAACGCTAGCGCCGCGCCGCCGAGCGCGACAAGCAGGGCGAACGCACCGCCGATGGTCGCATATTTGCTGTTCGCGGCCTTATACTGCGGCGCGAGCGCGGTCGATTGCGGATTGAAGCCCGACTCGATCTTGCCGCTGGCAATGTCCTGCGCTTCGCCAAGAATGCTCTGGCGCTGGATATCGCTGTCGGGCAGCGCCTTGCCCTCGGGCGAAGCCAGGATCGTCTGGTCGACCAGCCGCGTCTGGACCGGCGACCACGCGGCGAGCACAAGCAGCGCGGGGAGCGTCGCCCACAGTGCGGCATAAAAGGCGTGATAGATTGGCAGCGAGTTGAGCCGCGCGCCCTTGTCCCGATTAATGCGCAGCGCCGCCGCGCGGCGATAGGCGATCGCGCCGGCAAGCGCGGCAACGAGCAGCACCGCGATCAGGGCAAGGCCCAAGGTCACGAAATGCTGCTCGCCGTCCGCAGATTACTTGAGCGTCGAGGGATTAAGTGGCGTAAGCGCTTTCGCCTGGTCCGCTGCCAAAGTGGCATCACTGCCTGCAAAGGGAACCAGCCCCTTGGTCTCGAGTGCGCCACCCTTGCTCCACTGGGTAGCGTAAAAGTCGACGAACTTCTTGACCATCGGCTTAACGTCCATATGCTCGCCCTTGACGTAAATGTAGAGCTTACGCGCACCCGGGTAGCTCAGATCGGCTATAGTTGCCTCCGTCGGCGAGATGCCTTTCAACTGAACCGCCTTCACCTTATCGGCATTGGCATTAAGGTAGCTGAAGCCGAGTATGCCGAGCGTATTTTTATCGAGCGAGATCTTCTGCACAAGAAGGTTGGGATTGTCGGCCACCTCAACATACGGGCCGTCTTCGCGGATCTTGGTGCAAATTTCCTTGTGCTTCTTGTCGTCCGACTTGGCGAGCGCTGCCATCGCCGGGTCGCTGTCGCAACCCTTCGTCAAGATCAGATCGCCAAGGCTGTCGCGCGTGCCCGATACCGGTGACGGGCCCATTATGCGGATTGGCGTGGCGGGCAGTGCCGGGTTGACTTCGGCCCAAGTCTTTGCCGTGTTCCGCTTGCCGAATGGGTTCGCGGCAATCGCCTTGTAGATGTCCGTCTGCGAAAGGTTGAGGGAGGTTGCTTCCTTGTTCTGAATAAAGGTCAGTCCGTCGATGCCGATCGCAAGCTCGATGACCTTTTTGGCCCCGACTTTCGCACAGTTGGCATATTCGCTCGCCTTCATGGCGCGTGAAGCGTCGGTAATATCGGGCGAGGAGGCGTCGTTGCTGGCGCAAAACAACTTCATGCCGGCGCCGGTTCCGGTTGCCTCAACGGTCACGCTCGTCCCGCCATTGAGGTGCTGAAAGGCCTCTGTGACGGTTGTAGTGAAAGGATAAACGGTCGCCGATCCAACTATCTTGATCCGGCTGGACGACGCCGCTCCGCCGCCTGATTGGCTCGAGCCACACGCGGTGAGCATCACGACAGCGGGGACGACTAAGAGCAATTTCGTCATGTCAGTTCTCCTTCACGCCTCACTCACGCGAGGCTAATAACGGCTTTCCGCACCGCCCGGAAGATGGCGGTCTGTCAGAGCAAACCGCGCCGACTTCCAAGAGGATGGCGGCGCGGGGCCTGTTAGAAATCGAATTGAGCGCGGAGACCGGCAGTGTCGACGCCAAACTTGCGTTCGTTGGCCAAGGTTGTGGTGCCGATGGGGAAGATCCCGTTAGGACTGCCGGTCGCCAGCGTATTAACTGTCGCGCGCGGTCCGCCACGAACATTCAAATGGGCGTATTGGGCGGTGAAGCGGACATAATCCATCGGACTCCACACCAGCCCGGCCATGTAGGCGATCTGCTTGCCGCCGTTGACGTAATAAGGCGCGGCGACGTTCTGCGCGGCAGTCGATCCGGCGGGGGCATCGCCGACGCGGTCGTTGAGATTGATGTAATCGACGCGGGCGTTGATCTGAAGCGCGCCCCAGCCGCCCTGGTCGAACGGGTGAAGCACCTTGGTGCGGTCGAACTTGCCACCCTTGTAGGCGCGCGTTTCGCCGGTCAAGTAATAGCCGAGCTCGGCATAGCCGCCCTCGAACGACGGATCGCCGACATAGGCCGTCCCGGCGATGAGGTTGTTGGGATGAAGTGCAACATTGGCGGCATCGGCGGCCGTGTAGCCACGCACCCACAATTTCTGCGCCTCGGCGGCGACGTGTAGGCTCTTGTGAACCGCCGCAAACTCCAACCCGACGCTGTCGTCGCCGTCTGATGCGATCGTGCCGGCATCTACGAATCGTTGATCAGTGGTCTGCAGTAGCGGACGGGCGCGATACTGCTGTCCCTGGAGGTCACGCTGGTTGACGCGGTGGTGCCCGCTAATTCCAAAATGGAGCTGGGTCGCACCCATCTTTGGCGAGAAGGTGCCGCGAGCGCCGGCTTCCCATCCGGTTCGGACGAAGCTGGTGTTGTTGATCTCCTGGCTGAATATCCCCCCGGTCAGGGTGTAGCGGTCGGTCTTGGGATCGAGCAAAGCGACCGATACCCCGAGGCGGCGATTGTAGTTGAAAGCGTCGGTGAACGACGGGCGCTCCATGAAGCTGGTGAACTTCGAGCTGGTCACCGTCTCGAGGCTCGACATCGGGTAGAAATTGCCGATCGTGACCTTGAACGGGCTTCCCTTACGCTGATAGCTCAACAATATGTCCTCGTAATCGACCGTAGCCTGCGCGAGGTTGAATTCCACATTGTAGCTGAACCCGCCGGGCAGATTGCCCTCGGCGCCGATGATCGCGCGGCGGGCGCGAGTGTTGAAACCTAGGTTGTTGTAGTTGAGGCCACCGGATATCCCGTTGAGCTGCTGCCCGCGCGGGAAGCCGACGTAGCCCGCATCGAACTGAATTGTGCCCTTAGGCTTGAAGCTAAAGCCGGCGTCCTTGTCCTCGTAGAGCGGCGCGCCCTTCCATGAGGGGGTCACCTTAACCATGGCCGTCTTAATATTCTCGAGTTGCGCTTGGAGCGCCTCGACCTGCTGACTGAGCAGTTCGATCTTCGCCTGGGCGTCGTCGGTCGCGGCAGTCGCCTTGATCGCGGCGTCGGCAGCCGCGTCCGACTGGTCAGGCATCGCTTCACGCTGGCTGGTGGTCGTGGTCGGCGGTGTTTGGGCGATCGCCCCAGTGCCAATGAGTAGCGTGGTGCCAGCAAGCAATGCGCCAGTGAATTTCGTGCGGATCATGTCAAATTTCCCCTTGTCCGAACACTCTGGTCGAGCGAACGTCAGGGCGCGCCGCGAAGACGCGCCCCTCAGCTGTTGAATCTACTTGAGCGACTTGAAATCGAGCGGCGAAAGAGATCGAGCGGCATTCTGACTGCGCGCACGAATACCGTTGGGCGAGGCGATCATGCCCGCTGCAAGCAAATACCCATGCGGCCCAAACGCGCTCTCTTTAGTGAATTCCGCCGCATAAGCGCGCATCGCTGGGATCGCATTCACATGCGCGTTTTTGAGATAGATGTAGAGCGGCCGAGCACCCGGATACTTGAAGGATGCGATCGACTCATAAGTCGGCGCAATGCCGTTGATCGTTAGGCCCTTTAGCCGACCGGCATTCTCTTCGAGATAGGAATAGCCGAACACCCCGATCGTGCCGGGATTGGCCTCGAGCTTCTGGACGATAAGATTGTCGTTCTCGCCGGCCTCGATGTAACCGCCGTCCGAGCGAACCGCGGTGCAGATCGCCTTGAACTTGGCTTCATCCGACTTCTTCATCGCTGCCATTCCGGCATTGGCTTCGCACGGGGGGGTCATGATTAGTTCGCCCATGGCGTCGCGCGTGCCCGACGTCGTCGGCGGACCATATACGCGGATCGGCAGTGCCGGGAACTTTGCATTGACGTCGTGCCACGTCTTGGCGGTGTTGACCTTGCCAAACGGGGTCTTGGCGATGGCGAGGTAGATGTCACGCTGAGTCACGGCCGACAGCGGGGTATTCTTGGCGGTCGCGAACGAAATACCGTCCAGTCCTACCTGGATCTCGGTCACCTGGGTGACTCCATTGGACAGGCACAGCTTAGCTTCCGACGCTTTCATCCTTCGCGAAGCATTCTCGACATCGGGGAAGCGCTCGCCGACCCCGGCGCAAAATAGTTTCATGCCCGCGCCCGTGCCGGTCGACTCAATGATCGGCGTGCCCAGCTTGGGGTTGGCGCGGCCGATCTTCTCGCTGACGATTCGCGCGAACGGGTAGACCGTGGATGAGCCTACCGCGCGCATGTTGGTTCGCGCATTCGAGGCGTTCGGAAGCACCACGATAGCAAGTGCGGCCACGCTGAGAGAAATCTTGTTCATCATAGTCCCCTGCGGCCCGCCCTATGCGATCCGTATCTTCGCTTTAACGAAGCTTGGAGACTCTCGTGTGACTCTGATGTTTCAATGATGTTACTCGTCTTTTTTTCACCATATCGAGAGCGCAAGTGCTCAACAGTCCGCGGGATGGTCCCGCGCATTTCGCGAACGAAACGCGTTGGTCTTTCTGACGCCAGAAATTGCAAACCGGCGATCGATGAAACCATTGCGGCAAGTCCGTCGGCGCTCTCCCGAAAACCAGAGGCGTATTCAGCAATAAGGTTGATAACGACGGAACGTCCGCTTCCGAAGCCTTTACGATCGAGCTTAAACGACCTGCTTTGGGGCGATAGCCGACTGGCTGCTTCTGGTATCCGCTTTGACCCGCTCGAACGACCATAAGTGGGTGGTTTGCCGACCTGACCGGCCCCCATCGAGTGGTCCAGC
>JANXUU010000065.1 GCA_025356055.1 Sphingomonas sp.
GCCCTGCTTGCGCCTCCGGTCGGGCTACGCCCTCCCTACGCCGCAAGCAGGGCAAAAAGCGCACCACTCGATCGACCTACACCTTGTGCCAAGGGGTCCCTTTTGGACGCCGATCGGGGGTCCCTTTTGGACGCCGTTTGACAATGATGGCAAAGATATTCGATCCCGACTTTGGAAAGGACGGCTTCGCTCGCCACCTGTTCCGGCTTCGCTTCCGGCGTCTAAAGCTCACGCTGGGCTTGCCGATGGGGAGCGGCGCAAACTACACCGGGCCTATGCCGAGCGGCGGCAAGCGGCGATTGATGCGGGTCGGCTCTACATTCCGAAGCGGCCGGGCTACCTCCACAACCTCACTTGCGACGCCCACACTCAGGCCGGTGATCCTTGCCGAATGACGGCGCTGTTCCCGAACGGCCGCTGCATCTGGCACGGCGGCAAATCCACGGGGCCAACGTCGGCGGAAGGACGGGCAAGGGCGCTCGAAAACCTGAAATTGGGGCGGCTGAAGCGCGGGAAGTCACGGGGCTGATTTAATACAGGCTTTTTCGCGCACTCCGCACACGCCCGCGCGCGAATGAAAATTGGAGTGTGAGCGCGGGACTGGTGCGATCAGCAACATCGGCATAATCTCGCCTAAACTGAGGTGAAAATGCTGGCGCTACAAGTCGCGGCGGGGATTGTCCTCGCCTATGCAATCATTGTGAACCAAAAAAAGCTAATCGCAGTCAGCGGTAAGCTAGTGGGCCTTCTCGCCACGCTCGCGGCATTCGGCGTGATTATTTGGCTAGGAACGGCAGCGGTCCGCTTTACGAGCGCGTCGATTACACCGAGAGTGTGGCACGGGTTGTGGACAGCCCTCACCCTCATCCCCGTCTTTATCCTCGCCTTCTCGGGGGCGCTCGGATTGCTAATGCTTGGCGCACTGTTCCTGGGGGCGACTCCTCAGCGTGTCCCAAGCGCCCTCTGGAAGGCCTTGGAGGGCGAACCCAAAAAAGGGAGTGACGCGGGCTGCGGAAAACTGATCGGCCTTCTTGTGCTGATGGTCCTAATCAACTTCGGGCTAAGCTTCCCCGTTTGGGCCTACACCCCCGTGGGGCGTTGGTATGATGCCGTCGATGCATACGGGCGCGCAACCGGCTGGGACGATGGCCTAAGCATCCTTTTCGGGGCGATGCTTTGGCAGTGGGTCTGGATACCCTTGGCCGTCTATTTCCTTGTCCAGCGGGTAAGGCGAGGGGCGGCAAATGATTAGCTCCGCGCTTAGCGATCGATCAGCCGTTGCAGGCTCGACACGGTAATAAGTGTCGCGCGGCCGACTTTCACCGTGCCCAGGTCCCCGGATTTAATAAGCTCGTAAAGTTTGGTTCGGCCAATGCCGATCATGCGGCTGGCGTCTCGCGGGCGAACCGCCAGCACCGGGTAGGAATCTTTCATTGCCATGCCAAACGACTAACCGCCAGGTGCTCGCAGCCGCGATTGCCGTTCCGCCGCAGCTCAGCCCGCCTAGCGCTCACCACCGCTTCGCTGGACTATCAGTGCTTCGCGCCCAAGCGCAGCTTATTCCGAGCCCCAAGCCAAGTCTTTGATCTGTATACAGATTTTTCGACTTGTCTCTTTACCCTAGGCTAGTGTCTCGCGGAAAAAGGATGTGCAGACAATGGCTTAGGTGGCTCAGAGAGGCACTGCCTTTATCTTGCAATCACCTAATAAGGCTCAAACCAAGCGGCGCGGTCGATCCTAGCGCGATCGCTATCGGGGAGCGTTTATGGGAATTTTGGCGGCTGCCCCACTATTATCTAACGAAAACAATGGTCCATGGTGGAGAGGGCTGGATTCGAACCAGCGTACGGGAAACCCGGGCAGATTTACAGTCTGCTGCCTTTAACCACTCGGCCACCTCTCCATGAGGCGTGGCGTCCCCTTAAGGAGTGACGCCGGGCTGTCAACGGCGGGCAAGGGGTTTCGCGGCGTGTGATCGCTGGAGTTTGACGGTGGGCGCGAAAGCGTCGCGCCACGGGGCCGGCATCACTGCGCCAGCCAGGCGGATCTTTCCAACGAGGTTTCAGTCAACCTCGTCGAGCACTCCCCGGATCGTGTCGACGATGCTCGCGATTTGATCTTCGGCGATGATCAGCGGCGGGGACAAGGCGATGATGTCGCCGGTCACGCGGGTTAGCAAGCCGCGGGCAAAGCACCGCGTGAAGACGTCGTATGCGCGACTACCCGGTGCGCCCGCGCGGGCGCTGAGCTCGATTCCTGCGACGAGCCCGATCGTTCGGATGTCGATGACGTGCGGTTGGCCGTTGAGCGAGTGGAGCGCATCTCGCCAAGTCCCTGACATGGTTGCGGCGCGCGTCAGCAGGCCCTCGCGTCGGTAGATGTCGAGCGTCGCGAGCCCCGCAGCGCAGGCGACGGGGTGACCGGAGTAGGTGTGGCCGTGGAACAGCTCGATCAGATGCTCGGGGCCCGCGACGATTGCGTCGTGGACGTGACGGCCGCAGAGCACTGCGCCCATTGGCACGGCCCCGTTGGTCAGCCCCTTGGCGGCAGTGATGAGGTCGGGCGTAACTCCGAAATAGTCGGCGGCGAACGGGGCGCCGAGGCGGCCGAAACCGGTGATGACCTCGTCGAAAATCAGCAGGATGCCGTGGCGGGTTGCGCTCTGGCGTAGGCGGTCGAGATAGCCCTTGGGCGGGAGCAGCACCCCGGTTGAACCGGCGACCGGCTCGACAATAACCGCAGCGATAGTCTCGGCGCCATGGAGCTGGACCAGTCGCTCAAGGTCGTCGGCGAGCTCGGCACCATGTTCGGGCAGTTCGGGGCTAAAGGCGTTGCGGGCGAGGTCGTGAGTGTGGCGCAGGTGGTCAACTCCGGGCAGGCTGGTGAAAGCGCGGCGGTTGTTGACCATCCCGCCGACCGAAATGCCGCCGAAGCCGACCCCATGATAACCTCGCTCGCGGCCGATGAAGCGGGCGCGCGTGCCTTGGCCGATGGCGCGCTGATAGGCGAGCGCGATCTTGAGCGCGGTATCGACCGATTCCGATCCCGACCCGGTGAAGAAGATGCGGTCGAGCCCAGCGGGCGCGATCTCCGCAAGTCGATTAGCGAATTCGAAGGCGAGCGGGTGGCCCATCTGGAACGGCGGTGCATAATCCATTGTGCGCAACTGCGCTGAAACGGCGTCGGCGATCTCGGGACGGCCGTGGCCGGCGTTGACGCACCACAGCCCGGCGGTGCCGTCGAGGATCTGGCGATCATCGTCCGATCGATAAGACATGCCGTGGGCCTCGACGAGCATGCGCGGCGCCGCCTTGAACTGGCGATTGGCCGTAAACGGCATCCACAGGGCATCAAGCGAGGGACTGTTGGCGGTCATTCTGGACTCCGGATTGATCGAGAGGATCGGCTCGGGAAGGGCATCCGGCAAGCCGTTTAGTTGCGCGCGCAAATCTCTGGATTCACCCTATCGCCCGGCCACGAAACGTTCAATATATCGAACACTCGCAACATGAGGGCATTCGAATGGACCCGGTCGGAATCGATATCGGTACCCGGCTGCGGCGCGTGCGGGAGGCGGCGGGAATATCGCAACGGCTGCTCGCCAAGCGCGCCGGGATCACCAATTCGACCGTCTCGCTGATCGAGGCCAATCGCACCAATCCCTCGGTCGGTGCGCTCAAGCGGGTGCTCGACGCCATCCCGATCGGCCTTGCAGAATTTTTCGCGCTCGATCCGGCGGCGTCCGATGGGCCCTTCTTCCGCGCCGACGAGCTGGTCGAGATTGGCAAGGGCGGGATCTCGTATCGGCAAGTCGGACGGGCACTCGATGGCCGCCGGCTGCAGATCCTCCACGAATGCTACGAGCCCGGCGCCGATACCGGGCGGATCCTGCTCAGCCACGAAGGCGAAGAAGGGGGCATCATCGTTGCGGGCCAGCTCGAGGTGACCGTCGACGGGCGGCGCGAATTGCTCGGTGCGGGCGACGCTTATTACTTCACGAGCAGCAGTCCTCATCGGTTTCGCGCCGTCGGGTCGGAACGGGCGATCGTCGTAAGCGTGTGCACTCCGCCAAGTTTTTGAGCTGGGGGCGACGCGGTCGTTTTGTGAGGAACCGCATCCAATTTTTCTATGGCTTCTATGGCTGGGGTTACGATAGGGACCAAGACTGACCTCGGGCATGTCCGCGGCGACCGAGTAGTAGAAGGGCGGACCATGAAATCATCGGCGCGGGTGGTCGTGATTGGCGGCGGCGTGGTCGGGATCAGCACGCTTTACCACCTCGCCCGGATGGGCTGGTCGGATGCAGTGCTGATCGAGCGCAAAGAGCTGACGTCGGGATCGACGTGGCATGCGGCGGGACTGCTGCCGCTGTTTAACCTGAGCTATGCGGTTGGCCAGCTTCATAAATATTCGGTCGATTTCTATCCCACGCTTGAGGCCGAAACCGAGCTCAACGTCGGCTTTTCGAACGTGTCGAACATCCGCCTTGCGCGCACGCCCGACCGGATGGACGAATTTCATTATTATGCCGGGGTCGCGAAGACGATCGGGGTCGAGGTCAATTTCCTGACCCCGGGTGAGCTCGCCGAGATCTGGCCATTGTGCAACACCGACGGGATTCTCGGCGCGATCCAGCATCCGGCCGACGGCTATATCCAGCCCGCCGACCTCTGCCAGGCGCTGGCCAAGGGGGCGCGCAAACGCGGGGCCGAGATTTATCGCAATACGGCGGTGACGGCGATCAGCCGCAAGCCGAACGGCGAATGGCTGGTGACCACCGACATGGGCGAGATCAGTTGCGAGCATGTCGTCTCGGCGACCGGCAACTTCGCCCGCCAGACCGGGGCGATGGTCGGGCTGGACGTGCCGGTAATCCCGGTCGAGCATCAGTATATCGTCACCGAACAGCATCCGGCGATCATGGAGCGGCGGTCCAAGGGGCTGCCCGAAATGGGGGTGCTGCGGGAGTCGGATTCGAGCTGGTACATGCGCGAGGAGGCCGGCGGGCTGCTGCTCGGGCCGTACGAGCTCGGCGCGCCGGCCTGTTATGTCGACGGGCCGTCGGCCAATAGCGAATATGAGCTGTTCCCCGACGCGCTGGAGCGGCTCGAGCCCTATATCATGACCGCGATCGAGCGGGTCCCGGCGTTCGGTGAAGTCGGGATCAAGCGCGTCTATAACGGCGCGATCGCCTACACCCCCGACGGCAGCCCGATCGTCGGCCCGGCGTGGGGCCACAAGAAT
>JANXUU010000086.1 GCA_025356055.1 Sphingomonas sp.
TCCGAACCACTGTCTCCACCACCAACATCCCGATCTCGCCACCTGGAAAACCAGGCCGCTGACTAGACTATCGAAATGAGGGGTCCCTTTTGGACGCCGATCACCCCACTAACGGGGTCCTTTTTGCACGCCGGTCCACACTTCGAAGCGTGGTCGGACGAACCCTGGGTCGTAGATGGAGCGTCAGTTAGAGTTTCCATCATATGCGTGGGATCGGGCGTCCGCGCCAAGAGGCTCAATGGCGTCTCGGTCGCCAACATACTTCCTTCATTGAGCCAATTTGCTCAGCCACTACCCAACGCGTTGATTGAGAATAGTCGCAGCTCGTTCACCGGGACATTCTTGAACGGCCCGTTCGAAATAGATACTGCAGTTGCTGAAAATTGGCTTCGCTTGCCGCGCAACGTGTCCGGGTTAGCAAATAGCGATGTCATAAAGCTGACGTGCAACGGCCAAGACCTCCTCCAGCGAGGGCCGAGAAAGTGGGTCATCGACTTCGGCGTGAGCACCTCGGAAGCGGACGCAGCCTATTACGAAGCTCCATTCGAGTATGCACTACGTTCAATCAAGACCTATAGGCAGCGCACAGACGACGAAGGCAAACCGGAGGTAAGACGCGCAAATCACCGGGACCGGTGGTGGATACATGCCGAAGCTCGACCTGGCATGAGGCGTGCTTTGTCTGGACTCAATCGCTTCCTCGTGACGCCTATGGTGAGCAGTACTCGAGTTTTCTGCTTTTTGGATGGCAAGTACTTGCCCAATCAGAAGTTAGTCGTCTTCCCTCGAACCGACGATGTAGCGCTAGGCATCCTTTCATCTGCCATCCACGAAGCTTGGACGCTGGAACACTGCTCGTGGATTGGCGCTGGAAATGATCCAACCTACGCGACTCAATCCGTATATGCGACGTTCCCCTTCCCCGAAGGCCTCACCCCCGACATCCCCGCCGCCGCCTATGCCGACGACCCCCGCGCGCAGGCCATCGCCGTCGCCGCCGCGCGCCTCAACGAGCTGCGCGAGAATTGGCTTAACCCCGCCGACCTGGTCGTGCGCGAGCCCGAGGTGGTGCCGGGCTATCCAGACCGTATCCTGCCGAAGGACGAGGAAGCGGCGAAGGAATTAAGGAAACGCACGCTTACCAACCTCTACAATGCGCGTCCGGTATGGCTGGCCAACGCCCATGCGGTCCTCGATGCAGCCTTGGCCAATGCCTATGGCTGGGGCGAGCAGTGGCGGGCCGGAGAGTTGAGCGATGACGAGATATTGTCGCGGCTGTTCACCCTTAACCAGCAACGCGCCGGGGTTGCCTGATCCCAGCCCTAATGCCGGTGCTGCGGCCTCAACCGGTAGCGGGCGCCGTCGAACCCGTCGAACAGCCCGTCGATCGCCGGATGGTCGACCTCCTCGCCTTCCTCGTCGGGCAGCAGGTTCTGCTGGCTAACGTAGGCGACATAGCTAGACTCGGCGTTTTCGGCGAGCAGGTGGTAGAACGGCTGATCCTTGGGCGGGCGCATCTGCTCGGGGATCGATTCATACCATTCTTCGCTGTTGGCGAATTGCGGATCAACGTCGAAGATCACCCCGCGAAAGTCGAGCAGGCGATGCTTGACGACTTCACCGATAGTGAAACGGGCTTCACGCATGGGCTGCGACACGGTCATCATCCCTATGTAAGCTTGCTATCGTTGAGAGCAAGCGGTTCACGGCGCTATGCGTTCCCCGGCCCAGTCGATCAGCTGGCCGCTGTCAGCGGGGACGAGCGTGGCGAGCACGTCGAGGAGATAGCCCGCGCTCTGGGCCGGGCTGAACAGCTTGCCCGCAGGCACATTGCGCTGAAACGGGGCGGACAGCGCGGTGTCGACCGTGCCAGGGTGGAGCGCAACGCAGATGGTGGCGGGGCGGGTGCGGGCAAGCTCGATCGATAGGGTGCGGACGAACTGGTTGAGCGCGGCTTTCGAAGCACGGTACCCATACCAGCCGCCGAGCCGATTGTCCGAGATCGACCCGACTCGCGCCGAAAGGAAGGCGAGCGTGGCGCTGGGGGCGAGCAGCGGGAGGAAATGGCGCGCGACCAGCGCGGGGCCGATGGCGTTGACCGCGAAACTTGTCGCAAGCGTTACGGCATCGAGCTGGCGCCAGCTTTTCTCCGGGCCTGCGCCGGGGCTGTGTAGAAGGCCAGTGGCGATCACCAGCAGGTCGGCAGGGGGAGCGCCGGACAGAGTGGCCGCAGCGGCCGCGATGCTTGCCTCGTCGGCGAGGTCCAGCGACGGTTCGGACCTTCGCGAAAGGCGCGTGACGCTGTCGCCCCGCGCTTCGATCGCGTCGGCGATGGCGCGTCCGATGCCGCCGGTTGCTCCAATCACGATAGCATGCATGTTTCATCTCTAGGCAAGTGCGAACCCCGCTGCTAGAGGCCGCGGCCGACCGACCGGCACTGCTGCCGGACAAACGATCACCCCTGCGGAGAGGTGGCTGAGTGGTCGAAAGCACCGCACTCGAAATGCGACGTACCCGCAAGGGTACCGTGGGTTCGAATCCCACCCTCTCCGCCAAATAGCATTGATTTTAGGGGATAAATTAGGGGTAGAAAATATATTCCCTGCTCTGTTCCCGGCTTATTCGATGGATGGTAGCCCACGGCTGCGGACGAAGGTGGACGACCCAACCGCCCCCGTGAACAAAACGCGCGAGCACGGCGCCTCCCGTCAGCCATGTGGCCTGAAAAAACAGACGCTTCTGTCAGCCTGCCTCGTCAAAAAAGTCTTCATCCAGACGTTTTATCGCGATCTCACGCGTCGTTCTCACCCCCACGCCATGTTCAATCATGAGTTCAGTCAACCTGGGGCCGTCTATGAGGATTACGCGCTGTGGCAGGTGGCGCACATATTCCCGGGCTCCCGAACTGTAGCCTTCGGCGAGTGCGGTGATGCGGGCGCGGCTGAAGGATCTTGAGAGGGAGAACGGGCGGCTGCGCCGGGCGATCTCGGACCTGACGCTCGACAAGCTGATCCTTCAGGAGGCAGCCCGGGGAAACTTCTAAGCCCCGCGCGGCGGCGGCGCTGCATCGATCATGTCCGGCAAATGCTGCCGGCGTCCGAACGGCGAATATGCCGTGTGCTCGGGCAGCATC
>JANXUU010000093.1 GCA_025356055.1 Sphingomonas sp.
AGCGATCGGCGATCGGACCCCAGACGAACGACAAACCCCATCCAACGAGGAAGAGGGCGAAGAGCACGGAGCCCGTAAAGCCGACGTTGGCGGGAGTGGCGGCGACTCCGGACTTGGGAAGGAGCTCGGTGAGCGCCGGCGTCATCACGAGCGCATAGATGACGGAATCCATACCATCGAGCATCCACCCCGACCACGCTGCCCAGAAGCCGATGATCTGCTGGCGATTGAGTGGAGTGCGAACGGCGCTGGCGGTGTGGTTCACTGAGCGTTCCAGGGCGGAAGGAGGTGGCGCTGCACCTTGCCAAGTGCTGTGCGCGGGAGGGACGCGACCCGAACGTAGCCTCGGGGAATCTTGAACGAGGCCAGTTGCCGGCGGAGCGCGGCGTTGATGGCAGCGGCGTCGAGTTCGTCGTCGGACACGAGGTACGCCACCGGCACTTCGCCCCGCACGGCGTCGGGCTGTCCGACGACGGCTGCTTCGCGAATGCCGGGAATCTCGAGCAACGTCTCCTCGATCTCGCGCGGGTAGATGTTGAATCCACCCGAGATGATCAGGTCGCTGCGCCGGCCGTGCAGTGTGTAGTAGCCATCGGCCGACCGCACGCCGATGTCGCCCGTGCGGAACCAGCCGTCGACGGTGAACGCCGCAGCAGTTGCCGCTGGGTTCTTCCAGTAGCCGCGGATATTCGCCGCCGAACGAATCGCCACCTCGCCGCGCTCGCCTGCCGGAAGTTTCGCATCGCCGTCACCGAAGATCGCCAGTTCGACGAACGGCGGCTGCGCACGGCCCGTCGACGACGGCTTGTCGGCATAGTTGCTCCAGAAATTGGAGCAGCCGACCGCATTGGTCTCGGTCAGTCCATAGCCCAATGCCGGCTGGGCGTTGGGGAATTCCTGCTGCAAGCGCCTGACATGCGCCACCGGGCGCGGGGCTCCGCCCGCGGTAATGTCGGTCAGTGACGAAAGGTCATACTGGTCGCGATCGGGATGGTTCATCAGCTCGAGGCTCATCGTCGGCACCCCGACGAAATAGGTGATCTTCTCAGCCTCTATGAGCTTCATCGCGTCGACCGTGTCCCACTTGTGCATGATCACCATGCCGCGCCCGATGACGAAGCTGTTGAGCATCAGCGGCACTTCGCCGGTCACGTGGAAGAAGGGCACGCTGACCAGCGTCTTCGGCGGCATCGTCGGCGCGCGATCTTCCTTCGTCAGGATACCGAGCAAGGTCAGCAACCCGGTCGCATAGGCATAGACGCCGGTCGTAACCGCGCGGTGGGTCGAAACCGCTCCCTTTGCCTCGCCCGTCGATCCCGAGGTGAACAGGATCGTCGCATCGTCCATCGCCGTGACCTGAGGCAGCGGCGCGGCGGTAATTCCGCCGAACAATGGCGCCAGCGCCTGCTCGAGCGGTCGCTCGATCGGCAGGCTGACAAGCTCGGCGCGGTTTTCCGACGCTTCGATCCGCGCCGCTCGGGGTACGTCGGCGACGATCAGCTTCGGCTCGGTCAACGCCAGCCCATGTGACAGTTCGTCGGCCTGCCACCAGCCATTGAGAAGCGTCGCGATCCCGCCGGCCTTGAGCACTGCCATATAGACCACCAGCCATGCCGGGCAGTTGCGCATCGCGATCCCGACCCGGTCGCCCTTGACGATTCCGCGCCCGACCAGCGCCCCGGCGAGCCGGTCGGCCCATCGGTTGAGCTCGGTATAGGTCAGCCGCTCCTCGCCCGAAATCAGCGCTTCGACTTCGCCGTTAAGCGCGCAAAAGGCATCGAAGAACGCGGGCAGCGTTGGCGGCAGGTTGGTCGCGATCGCACGCCCAAGCTCATCGTGCCCAATGACGATACGCCCGCCCGGCCCGATTACCTCGGCCAGCGATTCATCGAACTTCACGTCGAGCTGTGAGCGCATCATCCCTCCTTTGCCTTTATGGCTTGCGCCCTTATGAGGCGGCAACGCCGGAGGGGGAAGCCATGTTCGCCATGATTGTCGGGTCGATCAACTGGACCGACTTGCACTTGTCGCCGGTCGCGCTCGATCTCGGCTTCTTTCAGCTCAAATGGTACAGCCTCGCCTATCTCGCTGGCATCTTCACTGCCTATTTTTATCTGGGCAAGCTACTCGACCAGCCCGGCGCACCGCTCGCCCGGCGCCATGCCGACGACCTCGTGTTCTACGCCAGCCTCGGCGTCATTTTGGGGGGCCGGCTGGGCTATGTGCTGTTCTACAACCTCGGCTATTACCTGCAAAACCCGGCGGACATTTTGAAGCTGTGGGACGGCGGGATGAGCTTCCACGGCGGGGTCATCGGGACGACGCTCGGGATCCTCTACCTCTCTCGCAAGAACGGACTTAACTGGTTGAGAATACACGATTATGTTGCCTGCTGTGTACCCCCAGGCCTGTTCTTCGGACGCCTCGCCAACTTCGTCAATCACGAGCTGTGGGGTGGCCCGACCTCCGTCCCTTGGGGCGTGCGCTTCCCCGAGGTCGTCGGCGGCATCCAGGCCCTCGGCCCTCCTCGCCACCCTAGCCAGCTCTATGAAGCGATCCTCGAGGGCGCGCTGTTGTTCGTCATCCTGGCCGTCATGTTCTGGCGCACCCAGGCGCGCTATCAGCCGGGCAAGCTGGTCGGCACGTTCATCTTCTTATACGGCGTCTTCCGCTTCGGCCTCGAATATATCCGCGAGCCCGACGCCCAGTTGTCGCGCTTCGCCGAGGTGACCCACCTCCATATGGGTCAGTGGCTGAGCCTGCCGATGATTCTCGGCGGGCTGTATCTCATGGCCACCGCCAATCGCCGCCGCCAGCGAGTCGAGCCGATCGCGGGGACGGAGAGCATCGCCTGACGAACTTCGCCGACCAGCTTCTTGCCCGAATTACCGCCGAAAACGGCATCGGGGTCGATGACTATATGGCCGTCTGCAACGCCCATTATTACGCCACGCGGGACCCGCTCGGAAGCGGGGGCGACTTCACGACTGCGCCCGAGATCAGCCAAATGTTTGGCGAACTCATCGGCGCAGCGCTGGCGGACTGCTGGCTGCGCGCGGGCGCTCCGGGCGATGCAATATATGCCGAGCTTGGCCCCGGTCGCGGCACCTTGGCTGCCGATGCGCTGCGCGTTATGCGTGGCAGCGGCTTTGCTGGCGAGGTGCATTTCGTCGAGACCAGTCCGACTCTGCGCACAGCCCAGGCAAATGCGGCCGCCGGCGGGACCTTCCACGATCGCTTCGTCAGCCTCCCGCCGCGCCCGCTGCTACTCGTCGCCAACGAGTATCTCGACGCCCTGCCGATCGAGCAGTGGGTGGGAGGCGAGCCGAGGCGGGTCGCCTTGGCCGACGGTGAACTTCGCTTCTTTCCCGAAGGCGAGATCCGCGAGACTTCACCAGCCCGCGACGCAGAGGTTGCTTCCCTCGCGGCGCACCTCGCGACCCACGGCGGCACCGCACTGGTCATCGATTACGGCTACCGCCAGTCTGCGCCGGGTGACTCGTTGCAGGCCGTTCGCTGCCACGCCTTTGCCGACCCGCTGACCAACCCAGGCGAGCATGACCTTACCGCCCATGTCGACTTCGGCGCCGTCGCGATGGCTGCCACGGTCGCCGGAGCATCGGTCACGCAGATCGTCGCCCAAGCCACTTTCCTCGAACGTCTCGGCATCGCCGCGCGCGCCATGGCGCTGGCGGCGAAAAACCCAGCCCAAGGCGAAGCGGTCGTCGCCGCGCGGCGGCGATTGTGCGATGCGGCCGAAATGGGTGAACTGTTCAAGGTCATCGCGATCCACTCGCCCGATTGGCCCGAGCCAGCGGGGTTTCGCGCATGACCCTTTCGCTTCGCCCGGTCGTCGCCGACGATGCATTCCTTGTCTGCGAGTTGTTCGCGACCAGCTTTGTCGCGACCTTCGGGCATCTCTATCCGCCCGAGGACCTTGCGATCTTCATGGCCGAGGTGACCCCCGCAGCCTTCGCGCGCGAGATCGCCGATCCTGCCTTTCGTTTCCACCTCGCGATGGTCGATGGGCAGGCGGCGGGCTTCGCCAAGGTGGCTCCGCCCGGCCTCCCCGGCTGGTCGCCCGCCGCCACCCGCGAATTACGCCAGCTCTATGTGCTCGACCGTTTCACCGGCATCGGCGTCGGCGGCGCGTTGATGGAGTTGGTGATGGCCGACGCGAAGGCAGGCGGCGCTCGTCATCTCCAGCTTAGCGTGTACATCGAAAACCAGCGCGCCCGGCAGTTCTATGAAAAGCGGGGGTTCGGGGTGATCGGACCCTATCAGTTCATGGTCGGCAATCACGCAGATGAGGACGTCATCATGCGGGCGAAACTATGAGCGTCGATGTGATCAGGTCGCCGCTGCTCGCGGGCATCGCGCATGGCTTCCTCGGTCGGCTTGGCGGGGTCTCTCAGGGCGTCGTCGCCGGGCTTAACGTCGGAATGGGCAGCGGCGACGATCCTGCAGCCGTCGTTGAAAATGTCCGCCGCGCGACCGCTGCGGTCCTCTCCGGCGCGGCCCTGTCACGAGTATATCAGGTCCATTCGGCGACCGCTGTAGTCGCCGAGCCATGGCCTATGGATGACCGTCCAAAGGCCGACGCTCTGGTCACCGACTGTCCCGGCCTGCTCCTCGGCATCGTCACCGCTGACTGTGCGCCGGTTCTGCTCGCCGACAGGCAAGCGGGCGTCATCGGCGCAGCGCACGCCGGGTGGCGCGGAGCGATCGACGGTGTAACCGACGCGACGATCTCGCTCATGGAATCGCTCGGTGCGCGCCGTGACCGCATCATCGCCGCGGTGGGGCCTTGCATCGCTCAGGAAAGCTACGAGGTCGACCCCGGTTTCCGCGACCGCTTCCTCGCCGCCGATCCCGCCAACGATCGCTTCTTCCGGGAAGCGCCGACACCGCACTTCGACTTGCCCGCCTATGTCCTTGCCCGGCTCGCTGCCGCCGGGATCGCGTCGGTCGAGGGCGTCGCGCTCGACACTTATGCCCACCCCGAACGTTTTTACAGCTATCGCCGAGCGAGCCATCGCGGCGAAGCTGACTATGGTCGCCAAGTCTCGCTGATCGGCCTCTCGCCCTAGCCCGGGGCGCGCTTTGCGATTAGAAGGTTTGTTACGGGAGAAACCAAGTGACCGACGACACCGCCTCGACCAGCCGCCGCCCCAAGACCCCGCGCACGATGATCGGCAACCACAAGTTGAGCCCGGCGACGTTGATGATGGGCCATGGCTTCGACCCGGTGCTGTCGGAGGGCTCGTTGAAGCCTCCGATCTTCCTCACTTCGACCTTCGTCTTCGAGAATGCCGCCGAGGGAAAACACTTCTTCGAAGGCATCACGGGCAAGCGGCCCGGCGGGTCCGAGGGGCTCGTCTATTCGCGCTTCAACGGTCCCAACCAGGAGATCCTCGAGGACCGGCTGCGGCTGTGGGAAGAGGCCGAGGAGGCGCTGACCTTCTCGAGCGGCATGGCGGCGATCCACACATTGTTCATGACTTTCGTCCGGCCGGGCGACGTGATCGTCCACTCGGGCCCGCTCTATGCCGCGACCGAAGGCCTGATCGCCAAGATCATGAGCCAGTTCGGGATCAAATATGTCGACTTCCCAGCGGGCGCGACGCGCGCGGAAATCGACGCGGCGATGGCCAAGGCCAAGACCATGGGCCGCGTCTCGCTAATCTATCTCGAAAGCCCCGCCAATCCGACCAATGCGCTGGTCGATGTCGAGGCAGTCGCCGCCTCGCGCGCGTCCGCCTTCGCTGGGGAAGAAGTGCCCCCGATCGCGATCGACAACACTTTCCTGGGGCCCTTGTGGGCGAAGCCGCTCGCGCAGGGTGCCGACATCTCGGTTTATAGCCTGACCAAATATGCCGGTGGGCACAGCGATCTCGTCGCCGGCGGGCTAACGGGCGACAAGGCGATGCTCGACAAGGTGCGGATGATGCGTAACACGATCGGCACGATCTGCGATCCCAACACGGCCTGGATGCTGCTCCGCAGCCTCGAAACGCTCGAACTGCGGATGACCCGCGCCGGCGAGAATGCAGCCAAGGTTTGCGCGTTTTTGCGTACCCATCCCAAGGTAGCAAGCGTCGGCTACCTCGGTTTCCTCGAGCCCGGATCGCGCCAGGCTGACATCTACAATCGCCACTGCACCGGCGCCGGGTCGACCTTTTCGCTCTATCTGAAGGGCGGGGAGAAGGAAGCCTTCGCTTTCCTCGACGCGCTGCAGATCGCACATCTCGCAGTCAGCCTCGGCGGCACCGAGACGCTCGCCAGCGCGCCCGCCGCGATGACCCATTTGTCGGTCCCGGACGCGCGCAAGCTCGAGATGGGGATCACCGATAATCTCGTCCGCATTTCGATCGGGGTCGAGAACGCCGATGATCTTATCGCCGATTTCGCCAACGCACTGAATGCGGTCTAGCGACTCCAGTCCTCGATTGCCCAGCCGCGCTGCTTCGCGAGTTTGCGAAGCGAGCGGTCGGGGTTCACCGCGACTGCTTCGTCGGACCACTCGAAGGCCGGCGCGTCGGAACCGTGGTCGGAATAGAAGCGGACGTGCGCCGCTGTGCGAGCAATACTTTCCTCGTGCATCCACTCCTCCATCATGCGCAGCTTGGCGGGACCGTAGCAATTGTCGCCGTCGATTCGCGCGATCAGTCGGCCGTGGCTCCCGCGCACCGAACGCGTGGCAATAACGTCGTCGAAACCAAGCCGCTCTGCGATTGCGTCGGCGTAAAACTTGTAACTCGCGGTCGCCATGACAAGGCGGCGGCCTTCGAAGCGGTCGCGGGCAATCGCGCGAATCGCGCCGGGTTGGATATTCCGGCGGATGGTGTGCTCAGCAAAGCTTTCAACCAGCGTCTTCAATTCGTCGTCACCGAGCGAATAGCCGAGCAGGAGGTGGTGGTTGATCTCCTTCAGCCGCGCGCGATCGATCGCCTTGAGCCCATAGGCGGCCATCGATCCTAGCACCGCTGGCGCCAACGCCAGCCGGAGCGACCCGCGCTGTTTCGCGCAATGCAGCAGGAATGGCGTGTAGGTGGCACGACGAGTGACGGTGCGGTCCATGTCGTAGATGGCAAGATCGGTCATGCTGTTCCTGCAATGATCGCCTCGACCAATGCGAGGTCGGAGGGCTTGTCGACGTCGACTGCGGCCAGCGGATCGTCCATCACGATGGCGGCCATTGAAATGCCCATTTTTCGACCAATTTTCGCGAGGGACTGGTCGATGGTGCGGACGCGGAGGACGGCGCCGAGGAGCAATGCGGGACCGAAGGCGAGGAGCATTCGCCAGCCCTTCTTGCGGTCTTGCTCGACGGTTGCCCAGACGGAAATAGCGGCTGCTGCCTCGGGCGAGCCAAGGGCGAAAAGATTGGCCCCCGAGTAACTGCCGCCCTTGAAGCCGATCCATGTGCGATGACTTTGGGGAAGGCGGGACATCAGATTCGCCCTCTCTACCAAGGCAATGGCAAGGTCGGTACCAGCCGCCCTCTCCTGGAACTTCTCCACCATCTCGCGTGTCAAAAGGGCATGGTCGGCGGTGGTGATCAGGATGGGGTAAGTGGTGGTCGGTTCGGCCAGGATTTTGGCAAGAGTCAAGGCGATCGTTCTGCTCGACTCTTCAACGGTTATCAGGGGGATAGGAGGAATGACTGCGCTGATCTCGGCGACGTTTTGGGTTAAAACGCGGATGCGGTCGATGCCGGGGCACCCCGCGAGCGCGCGAAGGGGGCGAAGCAACATCGGCTCTCCGACGATGGGGATGAGCGGCTTCAACGCCACCCCGTTGGCCATCGCGAAAGGGTCTCCCCCGGCGCGCGACCCGGCCAAAAGCAAAACGGTCCAGGGTCTTGCGGAAGGAGGCTCGAACTGCGTCACCGCGATTGCTATAATGCTGGAGAGCGTGAGGGGAAGCCGCGATTAAGTTTTGCGAAACTTCACACCAACTCACTGTTCCCTTGCCGCAAGGCCGGTTTTCGCGCACTCTTCGAGGCAATGGCCGCTCGTCCCGTTCCCGATCATGTTGCTGACATGCTCCGCTGTAACGGAGCGCTGACGATCGGCCGCGCCGGATCGACGGCGCGCGAACTCGACGCGATGGCCGACGGCATGACGATCGACCTCAGCGGGGTCGAGCGGATGGACACCGTTGGCGCGTGGCTGGTCTATCGCAGCGAACGCGACCGCGGCGCAAAGCTGACCGGCGCGAAGCCCGAATTCGCCGCGCTGATCGACCAGGTGCGCAACGCCGACCACCCGGTACGGGTACGGCCCGACCTTCGCCCCCCGATGAGCCGCGCGCTGGAGGACATTGGCGCTTCGACGAGTGAGGCCGGGCGCACCTTACTCGGGCTGCTCGGATTCTTCGGCGCGGCGCTGATCGGCTTCGGGAACATCATCCGGCGCCCGAAGCGTTTCCGGCTGAACGCGGTGGTGCAGGCGTTCGACAGCGTCGGCGTGCGCGCGCTCGGAATCGTCGGGCTGATGTGCTTCCTGATCGGGATCGTCATCGGGCAGCAGGGCGCGGTTCAGCTCGCCCAGTTCGGCGCCGAATCCTATACGATCAACCTGATCGGCCGGATCACCGTGCGCGAATTGGGGCCCTTGATGACCGCTATCATGGTTGCAGGGCGGTCGGGATCGGCTTTTGCAGCTCAAATAGGTACGATGAAGATTACCGAGGAAATCGACGCGATGCGCACGATCGGGGTGTCGCCGATCGAGGCGCTGGTCGTTCCGCGAATGCTTGCCGCGGTGCTGATGATGCCGCTGCTCGCCTTCTTCGCGATGCTTACCGCGATCATCGGCGGGGGGATGTTCTGCTGGCTTTATCTTAATATTCCGCCGCCGACCTATGCTCAACGGATCAGCGAAGTAGTGCCGCTGCACGACTTCTATGTCGGCCTCATAAAGGCGCCGGTGTTTGGTTTCATCATCGCGCTCGCCGGATGCTTCCAGGGGATGCTGGTCGAGGGCAATTCGGAAGAAGTCGGTCGCCGCACGACCAACGCGGTGGTCCAGTCGATCTTCCTCGTGATCGTGCTCGACGCGATGTTCGCGGTATTCTTTTCAAAGATTGGATGGCTGTGAGCGAGCGCGAGACCGTCATCACCGTCCGCGGGCTTAAGAACCAGTTTGGCGATCAGATTATCCACGATGGGCTCGACCTCGAGGTTCACCGCGGCGAGATTTTCGGCGTGGTTGGCGGATCGGGTACGGGTAAGTCGGTCCTGATGCGCTCGATCATCGGGCTTCAGACCCCGACCGCGGGCGAGATCGAGGTGCTCGGCGAGAACATGATCGGCCGCAGCGAAGACGAGGCGAAGAATATTCGCCGCCGCTGGGGGATCCTGTTCCAGAACGGAGCGCTGTTCTCGACGTTGACGGTCGCGGAGAATGTCGAAGTTCCGATCCGCGAATATTTCCCGTTCATCAAGCCGCCGCTGCTCGACGAGATCGCCGGCTACAAGATCGCGATGTCGGGGCTCGACGAGAGCGCGGGGCCGAAATTCCCGTCCGAATTGTCGGGCGGAATGCGTAAGCGCGCCGGCCTGGCGCGAGCGCTGGCGCTCGATCCGGAGCTGTTGTTCCTCGACGAACCGACCGCCGGACTCGACCCGATCGGCGCGGCGGCGTTCGACGAGCTGATCCAGAATTTGCAGAAGCAGCTGAATTTGACGGTGTTCCTGATCACCCACGATCTCGACACACTCTACGCGATCTGCGACCGGGTGGCGGTGCTGGCCGATCATAAGGTCATCGCGATTGGAACGATTCCGGAATTATTGGCTTTGGACCATCCGTGGATCCAGGAATATTTCAACGGGCCGCGCGGGCGAGCGGCGGTGGCGCATCGCGGTGCCAAGGGCGAAGGTGGCCATGATAGGGGAGCGGTTGGCGTGAAGCAGGAACGAGCAAACTGATGGAAACGCGCTCCAACCATGTGCTCGTCGGAGCGGTCGTGCTTGCGCTGCTCGTGGCCACGCTGCTTGGCTTCGTGTGGCTGGCGGGCCTGTCGACCAAGGCAACCAACTGCTTCGACATTTATTTTAGCCAGGGCGTCGGCGGAATCGCCAAGGGCACTGCGGTCAATTATTCGGGCGTGCCGGTGGGCAAGGTCGAAAAGATCTCGCTCCTCCCTAATCGCCCAGAATTTGTCTGGGTGCGGATTGAGGTCGATGGCGAGGCGCCGATCCTTCAGGGGACCACCGCGCAGATCAAGGGTGTCGGCTTCACCGGGGCGAGCGAAATCAGCCTCGACGGCGCGGTCAAGGGCGGCAAGGCGATCAACCAGGCCGGACCGCAAGGCTGTCCGGTGATCCCTTCGGGGTCAGGCGGACTCGGGGCGCTGCTCAACTCGGCGCCGGAATTGCTCGATCGCATCCAGCGGCTGACCGAGCGGCTGACCGAACTGATGAGCGACAAGAACCAGAATTCGATTTCCGACATCCTTGAGAACTTCGACAAGACGAGCCAGGTTTTGTCCGCGAAGGCGCCGCAGTTGGCGAGTGCGATTACCGATGCCCAGCTTGCCGCGCGCAATGCCGGCATCGCGGCGCAACGTGTCGGGATGCTCGCCGACAGCACCAACCGGCTGGTCAACGAACAGGCCACTCCGGCGGCGCAGGACCTGCGGAAAGCGATCGGGTCGGTCCAGCGCGCGGCGGACAATCTCGACAGCGTGGTCGCCGATGCCAAGCCGGGGTTGAACAATTTCACCAAGTCGACGCTGCCCGAAGCAAATCGCCTCGTCCACGACCTGCGCGACCTGTCGGGGAGCTTGCAGGGCTTTTCCGAACGGTTGAACCAAGGCGGGGTCGGCGGGGTGCTTGGAGCGCCGAAACTTCCCGACTACAAGCCTGGAAAGAAACGCTGATGCGTATCATTCATCTGATCCCGACCTTCACCATCGCGCTGGCGCTGACCGGCTGCTTCGGCGGCGGCAAGGTGCCACCGGTACTGATGACCCTGGCTCCGGCGGCCCCGCCGCCGGCGGACATCGTTCGCTCGGCGGGGGCGGGGGAGACGGTCACGATCGATGATCCGGTGACGCCCAAGTCACTGAAGTCGGTGCGTGTCCCGGCTGAGGTCGGGGATACCGCGATCGCCTATATCAAGGATGCGCAGTGGATCGACACGCCGGACCATCTGTTCCGCCAGCTACTTACCGAGACGGTCAAGCGGACGACCAACCGCGTCGTCCTCGACCCGCGCCAGTCGACGCTCGACCCGGGGTTGCGGGTAAGCGGGACACTTGATCGCTTCGGCTATGATACGTCGGCGGGGGCAGTGGTTGTGCGTTATGACGCCGCGCTGTCGGCCACCGCAGGATCGCGCATCGAGACGCGGCGCTTCGAGGCGCGCGAGCCATCAGCCGGGACCAAGGACGACGTCGGCCCCGCGCTCAATCGCGCGGCCAATCGAGTGGCGAGCGAAGTCGCGCAGTGGATCGGCAATCACGGCTAATCAGTTGCTCAGCGTGGTGAGGCGACGTCAAAGGCGATACTGAGCCGCTCGCCGGTGCCAAACGGGCGAGTGCTGTGCCATAGCCAGGATGGGAACAGGACCAGACGGCCGGGTCGTGGCTCGACCAATCGCGTAGGCGGCAGGTTGAGTCCGAGATCGGGCGGCGGCGCCCCGAGCTCGAGCCAGCCGTCAGTGCTCGGGAGGTTGGGCGGCAGCGCAACATAGAGCGCCGAACTGATCCAGCCTTGGGGGTGGACATGGCAAGCGTGGTGACCGCCGGCGGCGAGCCGCACAGACCAGCTTCCCGCGAACCGGATGCGGCGATCGCGACGCGTGCCAAGCAGCCGGTTTCCGAGCAATGGCGCTGGCAGCGCGGCGCGATATTGCTCTACCGCGTCGACGATCACGGCGCGGGTCGCGCGAAGTTCGGGCTCGAGGCGACTGAGCAGGGGGCCGTTGGTTTGCGAGCCGCCACGCACCGACTGGTCGAGAAACCGGCCGCTCACTGCGTGCAGCGAGCGCAGGGTCACGGTGAGCGCGTCGAGCGGCAAGCGATCGGCGAGGTCGACAATCTGGATCGTGTCGCTGGCCAAAGTCTCCAAGCGCGGATCGTCCGCCAGGCGCCACGTGAGGAAGGCATAGGGCAAAGCGTGCGCAGCGGAAGGTCCGGCGAGTTCGACGTCGATCAGCAAGAGGGCGCGGGCAATGTCGTCGGTGCGTAGCGCGTGGCGAATTCGCCAAATTGGAAGATCGGTCGGCGGGAAAGTTGCAAAAAGTCGCGCGGCCTCGTCGTGGCACCCGGTTTCGGCGGCGGCGATGGCGGCGAAGGGAGTGACTGCGGCAGGGCGGAGTGGTGCGCGGCGGATGAGCTCGGCTAGCTCGGCATAGGCTTCGCGGCGGATGGCGAGGTCAAACAGCGTAGTCCACAGGAGCGGCGCGGCGGGGTGCGCGACAAGGGCGTGGTCGATGGTGGCGGTGGCACACTCGGACCGCCCGATCAGTCCTTGAAGCTGGGCGAGGTGGGCATGTCCCGCGGCCCACAGCGGGTTGGCGGCCAGAATCTCTGTAAGGTCGTCGGCAGCACGCTCTCCATCTCCTTGAGCGAGCTTTGCCGCGCTCTGGCCGACTAGCAGGTCGCCATCGGCCGGGGCTAGCGTTCGCGCGCGGTCGTAGGCTGGGCGGGCGTCCAGGCCGGCCTCCATCAGCGTTCGGGCGAGGCCGTGGGCGATCAGCGCGTCTGTGGGGGCCAGGCGTGCGGCGGCCTCGAACGCGGCAATCGCCTCGCCATGCTGATCAAGCGAGCGGTGGAGTAGCGCGGCCCATTGCCACAAGCGAGCGTCGCGGTGCTTTGCGGCAGCTTCGACGAGCTGGGGGAGGACGATTTCTTCCTCGCCGGTATCCAGCGCGCAGTTGGCGAGCGAGATGCATTCGTCGCGAGTCACAGTCCGGCGGCGGCGCCCTCGCCGCCGACGATCGCGGCGACGGCGTCGCGCTCGATCGCGCTGAGATCGGGGTGCCACAGATCGAAGATGAAGACGGCACGCATTTCGTCGCTGGGATTGGCGGCTTCATGCTCGATCGTGTCGTCGAACACGAACGCCTGGCCGCGGTGCCAATCGCGGGTTTCAGCGCCGACGCGAAACCAGCAGCCCTGAGGAACAATCAGCGGCAAGTGACAGACCAGGCGCGCGTTACTAACCCCGACGTGGGGCGGGATGTCGGTGTGCGGGGCGAGCAGCGAGAACATCGCGTTGGGCGATGCGCCGTCGATATGCGGCTGGCCGACGCGATCGAGCAGGGCGAGCGTGCGCGGGGCGTGGCGGGCATTGGCCTCGACCTGAGCGCCGTTTTGCCACAAGTGAATCGCGGTCCAGTCGCGATTGTGATTGAGCGGTTGCCACTGTGCGAGTGGAGCGTGTGCTTCATACTGAATGTAGGGGACGAGCTCGGTGCGCTCGGCGGTCATGACTGCGGCGAGTTCGTCGGCGATGGCGCCGGTCGCCGCCTCGAGCTCGGCAAGCCACGGGAACAAGCGGCGGGGGTGAAATTCGCGGGCTACGAGGCCGCTGAAGTGGAAATCGGTCGGCTCGCTATGGAATGGGCGGGTGCGGCGAAGGATGTTGGACCGGAAACGGGCCACGCGGGCGCGCTCTTCGTCCGAAGCGTCGGCGAGCGAGGGGGCGGCGTCGGCGGCCATGCGAGTCTCCCGCCTGTCCTGCCAGGCGGCGACGCGCTGCTCGGCGTGGGCAACGATTTTGGCGAGTTGGAGCGGAAGCTGGTCGGCGGGGCGGCAAGCGAGGGCATTGGCGTAGGCAGCGTCGGCGTTCGGGTCGTCGATGCGCTCGAGCAGGCTGGCGCGAAGGAGAAGCGCGGTGAAGTCGAGGGGGGTAAGGGCGAGCGCACGTTCAGTCGAATCCAGCGCGGGCCCGGCGCGACCCGAAGCGCGCTGGAGCGAGGCGAGCTTGAGCCAAAGTGCAGGGTCGGCCGGGTCCTGCTCGGCGGCGGTGGCGAGGAGATCGGCTGCGCGGACGAAATCGCCGATGGCCGCGGCCCGGTCTGCTTCATTCGAGAGCTGGGCGGGATCACTCACCGGTCTGGCTTCATGTCCGTAGCTTGCTCGTCAAGCGAATAGCCGAACTTCTCGACCCACGGACGAAGGACGGGAAATATCGGTTCGAGGTGTCGGCGGTAGCGCATCCATCGACCCGCGGCGCGCCGATAAATTGGCTCAGTTACTTGGGAATAGCTTGCCGTTTTCACTGGACCGCGCGCGATTGCGGTGGATCGATGGTCGAGCAATTCGTCGCGCCACTCAAGTCCGAGGAAAACGATCAACGACTCGAGTTCGCGGCGAGGGTCCTCGACCATTCGCTCATAGACTACCGTGTGCACTGGGGGCTGAAGCACCGCATTCGCCTTTTCGAAGAAACGAAAGGTCAAATCGTAAAGACGTGCTGCGCTGCCAAGATCAAGGAAACTGACCATGGCGTTATTGAGCCGAAAATTGGTGATAAAGCAGCTCAGCAGGACGTCGCACGGGTGGCGGAGCGCGAGGATTATGCGGGCGTCTGGAAAGAGACGGCAGATGATCGGCAACTTATTCAAGTGAAGTGGGTGCTTGTCGATGATCAGGCTGTTGGGGCGGAGCTCAACCTTGTCGGCGATTTTCCTGAGATACGCGGCGCGGACGGTGACGAGATCAGATGACGTTGCGGAAGCGAGACCGTCGGGCCCGCCGAGTTCCTGCTCTGCCTCGGCCAGGAATGGCTCCTCCTCGAGCACCTGCACGTTGTCGTGCCCCATCAGCATGGTGTCGAGTAGGGTTGTGCCTGAACGAGGAAAGCCAACGAGGAATGCTGGCGTTGGGCGGTCGAGGGGTGGAAGCCGAGTATCGCCCCAGCGCGCTACCCAATCCGGCGTCATCATTTCCTCGGCGTGGGAAACAGCGTCGCAATATAGGGCGGCGCGCTCTAACGGCTGCGACGGGTCCTCACACCAATGTCGATTCATCTCGGCAAACGCCTCGAACGCCGCGTCACTTCGCCCCAGACGCTCTAGCAATTGCCCGCGCAGATTGAACCGTCGCGGCGCGATCACCGCTTCGCCAACTTGATCGAGCTCGGTGAGAGCTTCATCAAACCTTCCATCTCGCCTCAATATGAGGGCTTGAATGAAATGCTGCGTCTCTTCGTCTGTCCCAACTGCGACCGCACGCTTCTGGAGCGGGCGCAATTGGGCCTCCCGGTTTGTGCGTTCATATACCGAAGCTAACCCGACGTAGGACGGAGATAGATTTGGGTCGATCGATAAGGCACGCTCGAACGAACTTTCGGCCTCTTCGTACATATTGCGCCACGCGCATTCCTGACCGAGGTCGGACACCAATGGCGCACTGTCTGGATCGCGAGCGACCGCCCCGCGCAGCGCTTCGATCGATTCATCCTCGCGCCCCTGCCGCTTGTAAAGCGCGTAAAGGGCCGTGAGCGGATTCGGATCTTGCGGAAACGCCGCCGCCGCCGCTTTTAGCTGGGCCTCACTTTCCTCGAGGCGTCCAGCGTCGAGCAAAGCATTAGCATAATTCAACTGGATCGGGGGCGAATCTGGAACTAGCCAAGCGGCGCGTGCCAGAACTTGCGTTGCCTCTTCGAACCGGCCGACTGCGCTTAATGCATTACCAAGGTTATTGAGGCTCACCCAATCGTTGGGCTCAGCGGCCACGATCTTAGAATAGGAACCAATTGCGGCAACCAGGTCGCCTGTTCCTTGAGTGAGGTGCGCGCGAAGTCGATGAAGGCGGCTAGACTTGTCGGAGACGGCGTGGATTTCCCCGCAAAATGCAAGCGCGTCCGTCTCCCGACCGGCGCCGACCAGCGCATCCACGAGGTTGGCGCGAACAGTGTTATCATCGGGTTTGGCGGCAAGCGCCGTTTCCAGATGAAGCGCCGCCTCGCTAAATTGCCCAAGTTGAAGGTGTAGCGCACCGACAAGCGCGTGGAGAACGGGATCGTCTCTCTGTGTGAGGGTCCGGGTTCCAATTGCGCAGGCTTCGGCAAACCGTCCCTGACGGGCGAGCGCCGCAACTTCGCGCGTTTCAGGATGAGTCATGCTTTTCATTCGTCACCCATGGACGAAGCAGGACTGCGTCTGCAAGCGCCGGCAAGCTCGCAGCGGCCAAAACAAAGGGGTGGCGGTTCCACATG
>JANXUU010000094.1 GCA_025356055.1 Sphingomonas sp.
CCTCGTCGGCGACCTTCCGGATCAGCTCGTGCATGTCATAGGGCGTCGCTGCCGATGGCGGGACCAGCGTGTCGAGGCTTGGCTCCGCCCGATCCCACGCATCATCGGTCGGCCGCTCGGGCACGTCATGGCGATTGCTCAGTGGGAGGAAATCGAAAAAGTCCCGCGTCGCGAGCAGCGCGTCGATGTCATTCTCGAACGCGACATCGGCCACCCCCGATTTCTGCGTATGCGTGATCGCCCCGCCGAGTTCCTCTTGCGTCACGATCTCGTTGGTCACCGTCTTGACTACCTCCGGGCCGGTAACGAACATGGAGCTCGAATCCTTCACCATGAATATGAAGTCGGTCATCGCCGGGCTGTACACCGCGCCCCCTGCGCACGGCCCCATGATCAGGCTCAGCTGCGGCACCACGCCGCTGGCAAGCACGTTTCGCTGAAATACCTCGGCATAGCCGCCCAGTGACGCCACCCCTTCCTGGATCCGCGCGCCGCCGCTGTCGTTAAGCCCGATCACCGGCGCCCCGACCTTCATCGCAGCGTCCATGATCTTGCAGATCTTCTGTGCGTGCCGTTCGGACAGCGAGCCGCCGAACACGGTAAAATCCTGCGCGAACACGAACACAAGCCGCCCGTTGATCGTCCCTGACCCGGTCACGACCCCGTCGCCCGCGAATTTCTGCGTCTCCATCCCGAAGTCGGCGCAATTATGCTCCACGAACATGTCGACTTCCTCGAACGAACCCTGGTCGAGCAACACCGTCAATCGTTCGCGCGCGGTCAGCCGTCCCTTGGCATGTTGCGCTGCAATACGTTGCTCGCCTCCGCCCAGTTTCGCCTCGGCCCGGCGCTGTTCCAGTTCGTCGATCGTCGTTGCCATCATCCGCTCCTGCCTGCTTTCTCCCTTCCACGCCGTGCGATTGCCCGTCAACCGCGTGATCTTTTCGCATGTGCAGCAAATCTGTCGTGGCGTAGCGTCCGACGCGGAACCGTCGGCCGGTGCACACCGTTGTAATGAGGTAATGTTTTCAACAGGGAGTAGGCGATGATCACTGGTGTTGGCGTATCGGTCGGTTCCGCTGGAGAGGCTCTGCGCCCGCCCGAACATGCACCGATGATCCTGTGCTTTTCGCACCTGCGGTGGGAATTTGTTTTCCAGCGTCCCCAGCACCTCCTTACCCGCTTCGCCCGCAAGGCCCCCGTAGTCGTGTGGGAAGAACCGATCGATGCCGATGACGGAGCCTCGCCCTCGCTCCACATCCGCCCCGCCGCCGATTGCGCTGCAGTCACGTTGATCACTCCGCGCCTGCCGCCCGGCGGGTCGGAGGATGAGCGCGACGCTCTTTTGCGCCAATTGCTCGACGGCTATCTTGCCCGGATCGATCGCGCCTTCGTCGCTTGGTATTACACCCCGATAATGCTGTCTTTTTCGGCGCATCTGAAGCCCGCCTGCACGGTCTATGACGCGATGGACGAACTCGCCAATTTCCGCTTCGCTCCGCCCAAGCTGCTCGATCTCGAGCGCCAGCTGCTTGAACGCGCCGATGTCGTCTTCACTGGCGGCTACTCCCTCTATGAGTCCAAGAAGCAGCGCCACGGCAACGTCCATCCCTTCCCTTCGTCGGTGGATATCTCGCACTTCACCCAGGCGCGCGCCGGTTTGCCCGATCCCGCCGATCAGGCGGCCCTCGCCCACCCGCGGCTCGGTTTTTATGGCGTGTTCGACGAGCGGATCGATCTCGACCTGATCGCCGCCGTCGCCGACGCACGCCGCGACTGGCAGCTCGTCATGGTCGGCCCGGTCGTCAAGATTTCCGAGGATGAACTCCCCCGCCGCGCCAACATCCATTGGCTTGGCGGCCGCAGCTACAACGAGCTTCCGGCCTATCTGGGCGGCTGGGATGTCGCGCTGATGCCGTTCGCAATCAATGCCGCGACGCGCTTCATCTCTCCGACCAAGACCCCCGAATATCTCGCCGCGGGCGTGCCCGTCGTCTCGACCCCGATCCGCGACGTGAAGCGTCATTATGAGCGCATCGCGGGCGTCCGCATCGCCGGCACTGCCGAGCAGTTCATCGCCGGGTGCGAAGCCCAGCTTGCGCTGCGCAAGTCAGGCGACCGCTGGCTCGCGGAGGTTGACGGCCTGTTGTCGACGATGAGCTGGGACATCACCCAGGCTCGGATGGCCGCGCTGATCGACGAGGTCATCGCCAAGGACATCGCCGCGGACAGGCGCCCCGCGATCGCCATGGCCCCCTCGGCGATCGGCCACATCGCCGCCACCCGCAAATATGACTATCTCATCGTCGGCTGCGGATTTGCTGGATCGGTCTTGGCCGAACGCCTCGCAAACCAGCATGGCGCGCGCATTCTGATGATCGACAAGCGCGATCATATCGCCGGCAATGCCTTCGACGAAAAGGACGCAGCTGGCATCCTCATGCACCGCTACGGCCCGCACATCTTTCACACCAATTCGGACGAGGTGTTTGCCTATCTCTCCAGCTTCACCAATTG